>NZ_DJGW01000118.1:568-5385 GCF_002432845.1 Sphaerochaeta sp. UBA5836 | reverse complement strand
CGAGTCCCTTCTCAGCCTGGAGAGGGCGTTGCGCCTCAGAAATGACCGATACAACCGTATTGCTGGAAGATCCTCCTCATTGGGCCCTTCCAGCAACTGGTATGGTCTCAGGCCAAGAAGCTGATGGGCTTCTTCCCTGCTCACTGCCGACAGTTGATTCTCTTCCATGATCTCCTGCAGGTTTTTCAGCTGCTCGAAGCTCAAGGAGAACAAGAACTCATCCAATGCATACACGACTTCTTCATCTCTTCCCCGATCACGGAGAAAGTCATGCCACATCGGAGGCAGCCGAAACGAGAGCTGCAACAACTCCACTGTTCCAAGCAGGGTGCCGAGGACAGGAACCAAGGTATGCCTGACTTCCCAGAGTTGCTGCATCAGCGGAGCAAAAGAATCGGCTTGGGCATTGCTTCGCTCCTCCCACATGCGCACCAAGTCCCTGGTCGCCCGGCGGGTCCAACTCTCATTTCCAAGGCTGTCCGAAATAATGGATATGTACAGGTCTTCAGCCATCAATGAAAACAGGATGGCATGATAGCAACCAAGAATCTGTTCCAGTTTGGGCGTCAAGCATGCATGCTTCTGGGCGATTTTTCGCAGAAACCCGAAGAGATGGAGCTTGGAGATGGTAAAGGACCTCCCCAGCGAGGCTTTCGTAGGCAGGTTCACCACTTCTTCGATGCCTTGATTGCTCAGCTTCGCAGCAAGCGTTTCCACACTGCGTGCCTTGGGTGAAAAGCCGAGGTCGGAAGTCAGGGAAGCAGACCGGTCTACTATTCCGGCAAGCATCTCCAAATCCTCCACCTTTCCATCAAGGAGTGAGGCAAGATTCGGCTCATGCACATACAGCAGTTCACGGCAATCGTCCAGTAAGCTGAATTCTTGTTCAGTAAACGCTACGATATCGCTCACAGAGCACATACCTCGATAGACATATAATGCTCAAACCATATGCTGGAAACAAGGAAATGTCCAGAACAAAACAAAAGCACCACCTCCTGGGAAGCAGTGCCTCTATCAAGAAAACCGTAAGCACATCATTCCATGAACAGACGCACAACCTCTTCATTATCCCGAGCCTGTTCGAGCATCCGCCTGAAGACTTGACTGGTGCAGGTGCGGGCAATGGAAGCAAGCAACTCAACATGTGCCGAAGCTTGTTTGGATGGAGCCAAAACCAAAAAGAAAATTCTACTCTTTTGACCATCGGGGGAGTCAAAGTCTACAGGGAAACGACTGATACCCACCACCATCACGACCTGCTCGACGACATCAGTCTTGGCGTGGGGAATGGCAATCCCATTGCCGATACCTGTCGATCCCAGACTTTCCCGGTTGAGGACGGCATCCAAAATCTGTTCAAACTGCTGTGTTGAATACCCCTTGGCTTTTGCTATCACCTCAACAAGCTCATTGATGATACCACGCTTGTCGGTGTGCATAAGCGGCACTTTGACCAGGTTCTTGTCCAATACATCCAGTACATTCATGCAGAGCTCCTTACGCTTCAAACTCTAGCCAGATATCGTCATCATCACGAACCACCAACACCGGGCAGGGTGATGTGCGCATCATCCTATCAGTCTCGCTTGCAAGCTCTTCGCGACGGGAACGGATATCAGTGATCCCTCCGAGCACAAACAAATCGGCTTTTTGTGCTTTCAACAGTTCCTTCACTACTATGTGCACCGTGCCTTCAAGCTTGACTGTTTCAATATCCACCTCTTTCTGGGAAGCCAGTCGTGCAGCATGCCTGAGGTAGCGGTCGGCATCCTGTTGTAAATCCTTCTGGTACTCATCCCGTTCAACGGCAACAAAAATGCCAGCCTTGACCAGCTCACTCAATGCCTTGGTATTGATCACGTACACTGCCGTCAGCTTCGCATCATGTTCCTTTGCCAGCTTGATCCCATACATGATGGCGGTCATCGAACTTTCAGAGCCATCCAGATACACGACGATCTGCTTAAATGGAACTCCCATGCAAGCCTCCCTTATCCATCGTATCATTATCGGCGCAAGAGGTCAAAGCCTGAACCTGAGACCCGGCCTGTTCCATACGGTCTTTTACAACCTTGAGCAGGATGAAATTCTCGCGCTCCTGCTCCTCGATGCGGCCACGCATCCAAGCGATGGTTTCCTTATTCTGGGGAATCACTATCTTTTCCAATGCATTGACCTTGCGGATTGTCTTTTTCACTTCCTTTGCAAGGCGCATGATGGAGACTTTGAGCTCGGCCAGCCTTCCCATCAATTGCAAGGTTGTCCGATACCGGTCAATGGCTAGTTCGCTGAGAATGCTGGTGTCCTCACTGCTGAAATAAGGGCTCTTGTCAACGAACGTGGTCTCCACCTTGGGGACCGAGACACCCATGACCCGTCTACTGCCAAGATTGATGGAATAATCGATGTTCACCGCTCCTCCGAGGTTTCCCACCCTCAGCCTGCCCATCTGCATGATGGCATCGCTGAGAGAGAGCTGGGCCTCGGCAAGGGATTTGACCACCCGGCTCTCATAATCGACGGCTTGATCGACCAACGTAAGCAATTCCACTACAAGAATGGAGCGCTTCTGGTCGAGCAGCTCATGACCGAGCTGGGCGAACTTGAGATCTTCGATCAACTTGAGCAGGTTGCTCCTGGTAGGAGCAAGCGTGGTATTCACCCTTCCTCCTTACTTGCCATAGTATTGGGCAATCTCCTCATCGGTAAGCCGCTGCAGCTCCTCGCTAGGCAATTTACTCAACGCCTCCCAACCCAAATCGAGTGTCTGCTCGATACTGCGATCCTCGTCGAATCCTTGATTCACAAACTTCTTCTCAAAGAAGCTGCCGAACTCCAAATACTGTTGGTCGAGGGTGGTCAACTCCTCTTCGCCGATAACCGAAGCGAGGTTCTGGACATCCTTCACATGACTATATGAAGCAAACAGCTGGTTGGCCAGGTGGGGATGGTCGGCTCGTGTCATCCCCTCCCCGATTCCGTCCTTCATCAGGCGGGAAAGGGATGGCAGACAGTTGATGGGAGGATAAATGCCGCGTGCCTGCATGCTCCGCTCAAAGACAATCTGTCCTTCCGTGATGTATCCGGTCAAATCGGGCACAGGGTGGCTGATGTCATCGTTGGGCATGGAGAGAATGGGCAGCTGGGTGATCGAACCACTGCGGCCGCTGATCTTTCCCGACCGTTCATAAATCTCAGCAAGGTTGGAATACAAATATCCCGGATAGCCTTTGCGGGAAGGAATCTCACCACGCATGGTACCGATCTCACGCAAGGATTCACAGTAGTTGGTCATATCTGTCATGATCACCAACACCTGCTTGCCCTTGTCGTATGCCAGATACTCTGCAAGCGTCAGAGCCGTCTTGGGCGTAATGGTGCGCTCGATCGAGGGGTCATCTGCGAGAGAGAGGAACAATGCCACATTGTCCAGAACTCCGGTTTCCTCAAAGCTGTCGATGAAAAACCGGGCTACGTCATACTTGACACCCATTGCAGCAAAGACGATGCAGAAATCTCCCGAGCTGCCACGCACCTTCGCCTGTCGGGCGATCTGGGCGGCAAGCTGGTTGTGATCCAGACCATTTCCACTGAAGATGGGAAGCTTCTGCCCCTGGATGAGCGTGGTCATTCCATCGATGACGGAAATGCCGGTCTGGATGAAGTCGCGGGGATATTCACGGGCCGTCGGGTTGATCGGCTCACCATTCACATCGCGCTCGGCAAGAGCGTGAACGGTACCTGAACCGTCACGGCTCCTACCCAGTCCGTTCATGACACGTCCGAGCATCTGCTCGGAAACACCAAGGGTCAAGGGTTCACCCATGAAGCGCATGCCGGTAGCAGGCAGGGTCAAGCCATCGGTTCCCTCGAACACCTGTACGACTACAACATCGTCACTGGTGTCCAGGACCTGACCTGAACGGTGCGACCCATCGGGTGCGAGAACTTCGACAAGCTCGCCGAAACCCACCGCATGGGTGTTTCGCATGTATACCAGCGGCCCGTCGATGCGGCTTACGCCCCGATACTCACGTCCACTGAGAAGCCGTCGGTCAGTTTGGGCCAGCAAGGTTTCCGCCTTAGTTCTCATAGATGCCTCCAATCTGATCAATCGAGCGTTCAAGACGCAACTGCAGCCTGTCGATGGTCTCCAGTTCGTCGCCCTTGACGGTCAGCCTCATGCGGACCATCTCCTGAACGGCCTTAAGCCTGCGTATCTTGACCATGGGTACACCCTTGGTGATGGCCTCAAGCCCCTTCTCATAGTAGGCAAGAATGACAGAGAGCATCTTTACCTGTTTTTCCACCGAGCAGAAGCGGTCGACTTCATCAAAGGCATTCTGTTGTAAAAATGCGGTCTTGAAGAGGGAACACACCTCAAGAATGAAGTTCTGGGTGTCAGGCAGGGCATCAGGTCCGACCAGCTTTACTATTTGTTGGAGTCGCACCTCTTTCTGCAGGAGATCCATGATTTTTTGTCTACTCAAGTACCAACTGCCGTCACTGTGGTCGTTCCACCACTGCTTCACATCTCCCAGATACTCGCTGTAGGATTCAAGCCAGCTGATCGCCGGATAGTGACGACTGCTGGCCAGCTGTCGGTCAAGACCCCAGAAACAACGAACAAAACGTTTGGTATGCTGGGTTACCGGCTCGGAAAAATCGCCTCCGGGAGGGCTTACCGCCCCGATGATGGAGACCGATCCAGAATTTCCTGAGAGGGTCTGCATGAATCCCGCCCGTTCATAGAACTGGGCGATACGGGTGGGCAGGTAGGCGGGAAAACCTTCTTCTGCAGGCATCTCCTCCAT
>NZ_DJGW01000118.1:0-497 GCF_002432845.1 Sphaerochaeta sp. UBA5836 | reverse complement strand
TGGTCGCGATAGTATTCGGCCATCGTAATGCCGGTGTAGATGGATGCCTCGCGGGCACTTACCGGCATGTTCGAGGTATTGGCTATGAGGATGGTCCGTTCCATGAGCGAATGACCTGTTCTCGGATCGATGAGCAGCGGAAACTCCTTCAGTACGTCAGTCATTTCATTGCCGCGTTCGCCGCAACCGATGTAGACGATTATGTCGGCATCACACCACTGGGCGATCGAGTGCTGGGTCATGGTTTTGCCGGTTCCGAATCCTCCGGGGATGGCAACCGTACCACCTTTTGCCAAAGGAAAGAGCGTATCGATAACCCTCAGGCCGGTAATAAGCGGCTGCTTGAGGGCAAGGCGCTTTTCAACCGGCCTTGGGAGCCTGATCGGCCATCGCTGCAGCATGCATATCTGCTCTTGATGCCCGTTGGGCAGCACGACGGTTGCCAGGATATCCTCGATGGTATACTCTCCCGGCTCGACAATTTCACTGACCACTGC
>NZ_DJGW01000034.1:1259-3535 GCF_002432845.1 Sphaerochaeta sp. UBA5836 | reverse complement strand
CTGCTGCGTCTTGCCCAGGACGGATCCAAGAAATTTGCCAATGCGCTGGTTCCGGCACTCAAGATTGCTTTGGAAAGAGGTCTGCCTTACAAGGCAATGGTTTGTGCGCTCGCTTTCTGGGCCCATTTCTTACACCAAAAAGAATCGTTGGTGGATGACCAAGCTTCTAAGGCGCTTATTGATGCCGTTTCCCTGCTGGACGTTGATGTGAAACCATTCTTCGACATCATCGGGCTTGCCGGTAAGGCGCATGAATCTCTTAAGCCGTTATTTCAGTCGTATCTCACGTTGATTGAAACTGAAGGGGTGAAGCATGTATTGATTCACTCTCAAAGATAGCCTTGATACTTCTGGAAGGTGTTGCAGAGAAGCCCAAGCTATGGGACAATCTAGGGAGTTTGGGGGGATTCGTCATGCATTTGACCATTGCGGGAACCGGATATGTAGGATTGGTGGCAGGCGTGTGCTTTGCCAAGGTGGGGCACCACGTAACCTGTGTGGATATCGATGAGAAGAAGGTGGCGATGCTGAACAAGGGCATCAGTCCCATCTATGAGTCTGATTTGGAAGAGTATCTGCAGGAAGGCTTGGCGAAAAGTCTTCTGCGGTTTACCACCAATTACCAAGAGGCGTATAAAAGCCCCGATGTGATCTTCATCGGAGTAGGGACGCCCGAACTTCCCGACGGCTCGGCGAACCTCAGCTATGTAGCTTCGGTTGCCCGCCAGATTGCCGAGAATATCGAGCGCGACTGCCTGGTCGTCGTAAAGTCCACCGTTCCGGTGGGAACCAACGACAAGGTCGAGCAGTTCATCAAGGACTCGTTGGTCCATCCGGTGTGTATCGAGGTTGCCTCAAACCCTGAGTTCCTTGCCCAAGGATCCGCAATACATGACATGATGCACGCTCAGCGCATCGTCATCGGGGTGGAGGACAAGCATGCAGAAGGAATACTCCGAGAGCTGTATGCACCGTTCAAATTGCCTGTGGTTGCCGTCAGTCGACGTAGTGCAGAAATGACCAAGTATGCAGCCAATGACTTTCTTGCGCTGAAGATCTCCTATATGAACGATTTGGCGAACCTGTGTGAACTCGTTGGTGCAAACATCGAGGATGTGGCGCTGGGCATGTCCTATGACGAGCGTATCGGCTCTCGTTTCTTGAAGGCCGGCATCGGCTATGGCGGCAGTTGCTTTCCCAAGGACACCAAGGCCCTGCAGTATCTGGCAACCCAGTACGGCTACAATCTCAGGACGGTTGGGGCGGCTGTGGAAGTCAACAACGAGCAGCGCTACAAGCTCTACCGCAAGGCCTGCAACCGCATGATCACCTTCAACGGCATCAAAGTGGCCGTTCTGGGTCTTGCCTTCAAGGCAGGCACCGATGACCTCAGGGAGTCTCCCTCCATCTACAATATCCCCTTGTTGTTGGATCAGGGGGCTTTGATCACAGCCTTCGATCCCGTGGCAGAGGAGAACTGCAAGCGCCAATACCAATTTGATATGCAGTATGCATCAACGGTTGAGCAAGCGCTAACCGGAGCCCAGGTCTGCTTCATCTTCACCGATTGGCCTGAGATACGCAGTCTCTCTCCATCGGTGTTCAAACAGCTCATGCGTACTGCTCTCGTCTATGACGGGAGGAACCTCTTCAACCCAAGGGCCATGCTCGAAGCCGGGGTGGAGTACTACAGCATAGGGAGGTAGCAAGCATGAAAAAGGGTCTCTCGCCTGAGCGAAAGACCCAACTTGAACATCTTGCAGCTCTTATCGCAGGGCAAACTCCACCATGTGCTGTTTTGCACCGGCGATATTACCCTTGTCCATCGCCTTCTTCACCTTCAGCAGGATTCTTCTTCCCTCTGCTTCGGTGAGGGTGTTTCCCTCAAGCGTCAGTGCCAGATGTATGCTTAGATCCAGCACGCCGTATGCGGCTTCAATATTGCCCCGCTGGATGTTCTCGATCAAAGCTGAATCGAGCATATCAAGCAGGAACGGGGTGGTGACTACGGTGGGCTCCTCTCTGAACAGCGTCGCACCATGTGGTGTATATCGTATCATAGGCTACTATCCTTTATGCGGGGTTTGTTGTCCCCCTAAGGGTAATATCGCCATAAACGCTTATCTTTTCAAGTAGTAACAATGGGTGTTGCTCTCCTGTCCGACCAAGGTGACCATTTCACTGTTTCCATCGCGGCTTTGTGAGTAGCTGATGGTGATCGGCAAGGCCTGGCCATCGTAGTAGAGTGAAAAACCTCCTTCCTCATCAAAAACCAA
>NZ_DJGW01000034.1:0-1207 GCF_002432845.1 Sphaerochaeta sp. UBA5836 | reverse complement strand
GCACTGCCGAACGAGATTTCCTTCAGACAGAAGCCGAACAGCTCTGCAAAAGGGGGGATGCCCTCGGTATCGTCGATTTCCCATCGGTTGCCTGCAAGGCGTGAGACCATATCGATCGCCTCTTCGGCTGTCGGCTCCTCCAGCACAGGTTGGTAGCTGCAGCCATAGCATCCGAAGGTGAAAATGAAGAGCAGCACCAAGGCAAACGTGACGAGGATTGCAATTTTGGGCTTTGACAGCTTCTCTTTCCGGTTCTTTTCCATAGAGTCCTCCTATCTGACTAAGGATCAGTATTTCTTCATTGCATAGGGTTCTCCAGTTGCAAAGGGAATCTACAAAAGACAGTTGCCCCACTTGGCTGGAGCATGATAGGGTAGAGTCATCGGGAGATGCGTGCCATGTATGAATTCGACGTCTCAACGCTGCTTGTTGCCTTTGGGTTGACGGTGTTTGCAGGCCTTGGTACCGGCGTAGGCTCGGTGATGGGTTTCTTCTCCAAGAAATTCAATCCGAGGTTCCTTGCCGCCGCTCTTGGATTCTCCGCAGGCGTCATGATATATGTCGCTATGATTGAGATTTTTGTGAAAGCGAGAGAATCGCTGGAAGGCGCCCTGGGAGCAAAACCCGGCTATGCCTTGACCACCGTCGCCTTTTTCGCCGGCATTGCCATTATTGCCATCATCGACAAGATCATCCCCGACTACGAAAACCCCCATGAAATCCAGGACCATGGTTCACAGGCCAAGCCCTATGTCGACAACAATGACCAAAAACTCATGCGGATGGGCTTCTTCAGTGCCTTGGCCATCGCCATCCACAACTTTCCTGAAGGCTTGGCCACCTTCATGGCAGCCCTCAGTGAGCCACAGCTGGGTATCAGTATTGCAGTGGCCATCGCCATCCACAATATCCCCGAAGGCGTAGCCGTCTCCGTTCCCATCTACTACGCCACCAAGAGCCGCAAGAAAGCCTTCTGGCTCAGCTTGCTCTCAGGGCTTGCCGAACCGGTGGGAGCCTTCATCGGCTACTTCTTGCTCAGACGCTGGTTCAACGACGTTACTTTCGGTTTTGTCTTTGCCGCAGTTGCCGGCATTATGGTCTACATCTCCCTCGATGAACTCTTGCCCACCGCCGAAGAGTATGGCGAACACCACGTTGCCATCACCGGTGTCATCGCCGGCATGGTGGTAATGGCCGTGAGTCTGGT
>NZ_DJGW01000110.1:0-57657 GCF_002432845.1 Sphaerochaeta sp. UBA5836 | reverse complement strand
TTTCAGAAATAAGGACGCTGGCTTGGGCAATAATGGCATCTCCACTTCCTAATTCACCAAGTATTGTTTCCGCAGTCTTAGCCTTTACCGAGACTCGGTGCATCTCAAGCTGCAGTACTTGTGCAAGGTTGGCCCTGATGGCATCGATATGTTCCCTGAGCTTGGGTCTCTGTACAATGATGGTCGTATCGAGGTTCTCTATCCGGTAAGGTGGAAGGTCCTGCTCAAGCACCTGCTTGAGAAGACGTATACTGCTGATGTCCTTGTATCTTGGGTCGGAGTCGGGGAAGTGAGAACCGATATCGCCCTTTGCCAAGGCGCCAAGCAGGGCGTCGATGATTGCATGAACCAGGACATCACCATCACTGTGGGCGATCTCGCCTTTCTCACTGGGAATTACGACACCTCCGAGGATGAGCGTTCTTCCCGAACCGAGGCGGTGAAGATCCCAGCCGGTTCCCACTCTCATAGGCCTGCCTGCTCCCTTTTTGCCTCATCCATGGCCTGATGCAGCAATCTTGCAGCCTTGGCGCTTCGCTTTCCCTCTTCCAAATTCTTCAAATACTGTTCAATCTGGGCCTCGGCATCAGGAATGTCATCCAGATACGTTATCTTGCGGTTCTCCCGCTCCCCCTGGCAGACGCCTACCGGAAGGCCGAAGTCAGTAAAGATCTGGGTATCATCAATATAGATGGTACCGCTGTTGTGTGCCCGCTGGTGGGCTTCCCAGATTTGAGGATACTTGAATATCTGGGGAGTCTGCACCCCAACGGCATGGGCTCTGTCAATGTGATGGGTGAGCATTCCGTTGTCATCGATGATCTTCAACGCATCGATGGCGGGTAGGGCGGGGACCGCCCCCTTGAAAACCTTTGCAGTGGCCAGGGTGCGAATGATCAACTCAGGACTGACAAAACAACGGGCGCCATCGTGTATTGCTACGAATTCAGCATCGAGGGCCATGGTGGAGAGAAACTTCAGTGCTTCGTAGACTGATTCCTGCCTGCTCTTCCCGCCTTTTACCAGAATCAGGGGAACAAAGTTCTGATGCAATAAGTCTTCCAGTGCAACGGCACATTGGTCCTCCATCCCCTCGGGATAGGTGACCAGGATGGCGGCACAGTTCGGGACCTGCAGAAAAGGGACGATGGAGCGGTACAGAATTGTATGCCCGTCAATGGCCAGATACTCTTTCTTGACACCAAGGTCCTTGCTTGCATTGAACCGTTCGCTGCTGCCTGCAGCGGTTACTATCACCGCATGTTTGGGAAAAGCCATATTATTTCTCCAGTCGGGAGAATACGAGCAGCTCGATCTCCTTCTTGTCTTTCTTCAAAGAGAACGAGGTCTCATCGATCAGCAGCCGCAGAGCATTATCATAGAGCTTGCGCTCCTGTACCGGCAGTTCCTTGATCTTGCTGCGGTGGTAAAGAGCTTGGACGACTTTGGCAATGGAAGCGATGGAACCCTGCTTGAGCAGATCAACATTCATCTGATAGCGAGCCTTCCAGTCAACAGGCATCGGCTCGTATTTGCTGGAAATGGAATCGATTGCCGACTGGGCTTCTTTTGGCTCCACGATGGGCCTGATCCCCATCTCCTTTGATTTTTCCACAGGAATCATAACCGTCATGTCTGAGATATCAAGGTAAATGACGTAATACATCGTCACCGCACCTCGGAACATCCGCTCTTCGATGCGTTTGATGACGCCTACACCTTGAAGAGGATACACGACGTGCTCCCCAACAACAAATTGTACTTTCCCCTGCGGTAAATTCATAGCACAAGTATATCCGATTTTTTGGCTTTCAACAAGGCGAGCTGAAGGGAAAGTCTTGCTGCCCTCAGATAGCCAATGGAGAGCCAAATGCAGTATAGTCGAAGTATGAAACACAACATACGACGTTGCGGAGTGCTTATGCACCCTACATCACTACCATCAAAACACGGAATAGGGTCGCTGGGCGATGAGGCTTTCCAATTCCTTGACCTTCTGGAAAAAACATCGGTAAGCCTCTGGCAAATCCTTCCCCTGGGGCCCACGGGATATGGGGATTCACCCTATGCAGCCCGTTCCTCATTTGCAGGGAACGAACTGCTCATCGACCTGAAGAGCCTTGCATATGACGGCTATCTGGATGTCGAAGACGTGCTTTTCAATCCGGGTTTCCCCTCAGAAAGAGTCGATTACGGCATGGTACGTTCCTTCAAGGAACCTTTGCTGGAGAAGGCCGCCCATGAGTTTCTTGCATATGCAGAGCCTGATGAATTGGCATCCTATCAGAGCTTTGTAGCCGAGAATGCCTGGTGGCTCGACGATTACGCCCTGTACCAAGTGCTTTGCAGGCACTACAACGACTCGCGCTGGTTCGAGATTTGGCCCGAGGAGCTCAAGCTTCGAAAGGCAGCAGCCTTGAAAAAGGTCCAAAAAGAGTTTTCCAACCGCCTTGATGTCATCAAGGTTCAGCAATATTTCTTCTTCACCCAGTGGCAAAGTGTAAAGAGCTACGCCAACACCCACGGCATCCAAATCATCGGAGACATTCCGATTTTCGTTGCTCCCGACAGTGTGGATGCATGGGCGAACCGACATCTGTTCAAGATGGACAAGGATGGCAGGCAAACCGTTTCCAGCGGCGTACCCCCGGATGCCTTCTCCGATGAGGGGCAACTGTGGGGCAATCCCGTCTATGACTGGAAAGCCCATCAGAAGGAGGGCTTTGCCTGGTGGATCAAGCGAATCCAGAAAACCTTGGAGACCTGCGATATTGTACGCATCGACCATTTCCGTGGTTTCTCGGCCTACTGGGAGGTCCCTCAAGGTGAGAAAACGGCAATGAACGGCAGCTGGGTCGAAGCTCCAGGCAAGGAGTTGTTTGCTGCACTGAAGCAGGCGCTGGGCGACCAGCTTCCCATCATAGCAGAGGACTTGGGCGTGATTACCGAGGATGTCGAAGAGCTCAGGGATTCGAACAACTTCCCCGGTATGAAAATTCTTCAGTTTGCCTTCAATGTGAAAGGCGGAACATTGGATGCAACCAATGCATACCTGCCACACAACTGCGTGTACAACAGCGTCATCTATACCGGAACGCATGACAACAACACCACACGGGGGTGGTATGAAGCGTTGGACGGTGAAGGCAAGGACATTGTAAGACGGTATTTGGAGTGTCCTGATGATCAAGTCGTTTGGCAGATGATCAGGCAGATGCTGCTCAGCTGCTCAAAGGATGCAATACTCCCTATGCAGGATTGGCTGGAACTCGGCTCGGAGGGAAGGATGAACATCCCCTCGACGTGCGGACAGGGCAACTGGAGCTGGAGAGTCAAGAGCTTGCACGTCGAGCCATGGCGCATCGACAGGCTCCGCTCCCTGATAGAGCTCAGCGGACGCTAGAGTAAAGAGACTACATGAGCGAGCAGGCTGGCAAGATCGGCCTGCCCACTTGTTTGTGCAAGCTCTTCCAAAGCCTTTTGGTTGTACTGAGCTCCGCTCAGTATGGCGACGGCTCGATCGACAATCGATGTATCGAGGGCATCGGTAAACATCCTCACTTCACTGATGACCCCTTTCTCCACCTGCAGATGCAACGTGGCTTCACCCCATTCGAACCGGTGGGTGAAGGAGTGGGTGAACTGGGGAGTCTTCTCAAGAATCACCGAAATGTCTCCAAACCGGTGATAATTCTCCTGGGCTTGGGGGAGGGTCTTGAAGTCTATGGGGGTTACCTCAGTCTGGCCGTAGGCAGCATTGAAGGCATCGACAAGGGCTGTCTGCACCATTTCGTTGGTGATGTCTGCTCGTCCTTCCTTCAGATTTCCCACTCTTGAGGCAACTGACTTCACAGCCTTGGATGCGAGCTTGTTTGAACTGGGGGTAAGGTAGTTGCTCATCACCGAAAGGTCGCTGCTGACCAGAAGCGTCCCATGGTGGCAAAACTTGGTGGCTGTGGTCTGGAATGCGTTGCCGGATATCTTTTTCCCGTTGAGCAGGATGTCGTTGCGCCCCGAAAGTTCACACGACAACCCTAGGCTTGCAAGCGCCTTGAGCACCAGGGCGAAGTTTTCTTCCTTGGTGGTTGTATTTTTGTTCCCTATCAAGGTAAAGCAGAGATTCCCTTGGTCGTGATACACCGCACCGCCACCACTTTGGCGGCGCACCAGTTGCACCTTATGCTTTTCCATATTCTTCAGATTGCACTCTGCGAATGGATTCTGATAACGTCCGATGACAATGCACGGATCGTTCACCCACAAGAAGAGGATGTGGTCATACTCAAGGGTCAGCAGATATGCTTCTCCTGCCAGATTTGCTGCACAGTCGTGGGAGGTAGCCAGGTAGATTGCGTTCTTCATGTCCTTACTCTACCTTCAAAACCGGTGCCTATGCTATACTCGCTTGTATGAATATCATCCTTTTTGAGGCCCTTTCTGCACAGAACGAGCTCTCCATGCAGGACCCGCGGGCCCAACATATCTGCAAAATCCTTCGGCTCAAGGAGGGTGAGCGTTTTCAAGCCGGCATCATCAATGTCGGCCAGGGAACTGCAACCCTCACCGCCCTGAAGAATGATAGCATCCTCTTCGATTTCGTGATGGAAGACACCCAAAGTGCGCACCTCTATCCGGTGACCTTGTTGGTCTCCCAGGTCAGACCCATCTGCATGCGCAGGATTTTGCGGGAAGCTGTGAGCCTCGGGGTGCAAAAAATCATCCTCTGCACCACCCAGACAGGGGAGAAGTCGTACGCCCAGGCAACCCTCTACACCAGCGGAGAATACCATTCCATCCTGTTGGATGGAGCGATGCAAAGCGGCAAGTGCGGCGTCAGCGAGGTGCAGTTTGCTTCTTCGGTTGCCACGGCGATGAGCCTGCTCGATGAGAACAGCCAACGTATTGTGTTGGATAATGTACGAGAGAGCACAAGCCTTGCTCGTGCTTCCATTACGGCTTCTTCGGTGGTGCTCGCCATCGGCGGTGAGCGTGGGTTTACCGATGATGAGCGTACCACCTTCGATCGAAACGGCTTCTCATTTGCCAGCCTTGGAAGCAGGATTCTCCGCACCGAAACCGCCTGCAGCGCCGGACTGGCCGTCCTGCTTGGTCGGATGGGCTTGCTCTAGAAGGCTTGGGAAGGCATAATACACAGACTTGTACAGAGGAGAGTGACATGGCACATTGCATTGTAGCAGCAGCTGAAGAGATCCTGGATAAGGAGTTTCCTGTTCTGGACCATGGATTCGTCCGACTCGTTGACTATCTGGGCAGTGATGAAAGGATCGTGCAAAGTGCACGAGTCTCATATGGCAGCGGGACAAAAACCTATCGCCAGGACAAGGGACTTATCAGCTACCTCCTTCGCAACGACCACACCTCCCCGTTCGAGCAGGTGAATTTCACGTTCCATGTGAAGATGCCGATTTTCGTAGCCCGGCAGTGGATCCGCCACCGCACCGGCAGGGTGAATGAGATCAGCGGCCGTTACAGCGTCATGAGCGATGAGTGCTATCTGCCCGACAAGGCGCACATCAACTTCCAAAGCGAGGACAACAAACAGGGCCGCACTGATGAATCCGTTCCTGCCGAGCTGGCCGATGAAGTGCTTGCCTTGCTCAGGGAGGACCAGAAGCGCAGTTATGAAACGTATCAGAGGCTGCTTGATCTGGGCATCGCCCGCGAACTTGCCCGCGTGGACCTGCCGCTGAGTCTCTACACCGAATGGTATTGGCAGATGGATCTGCACAATCTGTTCCACTTCCTGCAGCTCAGGCTCGACAGCCATGCCCAGTACGAGATCCGGGTCTATGCGCAGACCATCCTTGACATGGTTCGCTTGGTCTGCCCCATGGCAACCGAAGCCTTTGAAGAGTATAAGCTCGGAGGGAAAACCTTCAGCAAGAGCGAGCTCGATGCCCTGAAGGCAATGCTCAAGGGAGAGGAGAACCCCCTGAAGGGAAGGGCTTTGGAGTTGTTTGAGCAGAAATTGAACTAGGTCCTGTGGCGCCCCAGGCATGCCCGATAGGAGGTTTTCATCGCCTCTTCAAAAGCCTTGTCGTCCTCATAGCTGTACCCGAATACAGGCTCCCACAGGCCTGGGTCCTCCATGCACAGATAGAAAAACGGGGAGCCTTGCTTCCAAGAGGCAGGAAATTGGCTGTAGGCAAAGCTGAACATCTGCTCTTTCACCTCCAACGGGTACGTGTACTTTCCGGCGCTGAGGGTGAGCTCCATATCAGTCACCCGCGTCTCATGCAGAGCTGAGCGCAGTGTGCGCAGGACCGCTTTGGTAAAAGTAAGGGTTCCCAAGGAGACCATCATCAGCTCCCCGGGACGGAAGGAGGTGGTTACTTGTTCAATCAAGGCCCCGTACTCCTCCTGCCACCCTTCGAAATAGACCATGGGGTGGAGATGAAAGCCGATGATTCTCCCCGCATCACGGGCACGCTTGGCCGCATCGAGCCTCTGCTGGAGCGTCGCGGTGAGATGCTCCTCCTTCTCTATGATGGTCGGAGCATTGAGCGACCAGGTGGAGATGAGGTTCAGAGGCAGCTTGAGTTGCAAATAGTCACTGCGATGACTCTTGGTTTTCAACTCGATGATGAGTGAGGGATGGCGCTCTGCGAGAAGGGCCAGCGCCTCGAGTGTTCCATAGTCATTCCCCCAAAGCAGGGAGTCGCTGCTCTGTCCTGTTCCGATATGCCAGCAATCATCCTGGAGAACCAACTCCCCAAGCCTTTGCTTCAGGTTCTGGACCACCTTGATCTCATGACTGTTGTAGAAGGATTGGATGGAGCAGTAACTGCAGCCGAAGGCACATTGTTGTACCACATCGAGGGTCTTGAGGTTGCAGCAGCGGGTCTTTTCCCCTTCCACAGGACAGGGACACCGTCCCATCAGGGTGTTTGAGGAGACAAAAAGGCTCCGGTATTTGTCCGGCAGGCGCCCTGTTGGGTGGAAATCGCTGTAGGAAGTCGGTTTTGTCCGTTCAGCTTGCATGCGCTTGTGGTGATCGGCCAGCAAAGCCTGTGATCGTTGCTTGCCATCCAGGTGCTGTACGGCTTGCTCATCGATCCATCCTCTCATCGGTCCGAGTTTCCACATGGCCAGGTCTGCACAGGACTCTATCAGCTGTCGCTGCTGCTGGAATGAAAAGTGGTAACGGCTGTCGAGGTCGGCAAGATAGGTTTGCTCGGAGTATGGCAGGGATGCAAAGAGGGGGTGTTCCATGGCCGGTATTGTATCGGGTGTGGATTGTCAAAACAAGGGGAGCCGGCTATGCTCTTACCTGTATGAAGAAGAAACCCAAAGAGCAGGCCGTGTATCAGACGGAGAGCGAGATCGAGAGCTTCGGAAGTAGTGTCGCCGAGTCTTTGGAACCCTCCCAGCAGGCCAAGGAACTACCTCATAGCAGCGGCGTCTACCTGATGCGGGACAGCAAGGAGACCATCATCTATGTGGGCAAGGCCAAGGACCTGCGCAAGCGGGTTACCAGCTACTTCCTTGCCAACAGGAGCCCCAAAACGGCTGCCTTGGTTTCGAAAATCGCCTGCATCGAGCACATCATAACCGGAAATGAGTATGAGGCATTGGTGCTGGAAAACAACCTGATCAAGAAGTACTCGCCCCGATACAATATCTCGCTGAAGGACGGCAAGAGCTATCCGATCATCCGCATCACCAATGAGCCTTTCCCCAAGGTTTTCAAGACCAGAAGGTTCATCGATGACGGCTCTTCCTACTACGGTCCGTATCCCGATGCCGGCAAGCTTGACCTTTACCTCGATCTCATTGCTAAACTTTTTCCACTCCGACGCTGTGGCACCCCGCTGAAAAAGCGCGACAAGCCATGCCTGTACTACCATATCGGTTTATGTCTCGGTCCCTGTGCAGGTCTTGTTTCCGTAGAGGAGTACAACAAATCCATCGCCGCAGTGAAAAACCTGTTGGAAGGGAAAACCGAAGCGCTCCTTGCAAGCCTGGAAGAGGAGATGCAACGTGCCAGCAAAGCGTTGAATTTTGAGGAAGCGGCCGTCAAGCGCGATCAGATAGCCGCCATCAAGGCGGTGGAGACCGGCCAGCAGGTACAGGACTTCACCCAGGAGAGCCGCGATTATGCAGCAATCGAGATGCGTGGTCCCTTGTGTACCATCAGTCTCATGCAGATGCGCAGCGGCCAGCTGATCGGCCGCGCACTCTACCGTGCCGAGACATTCGGTGATGAGACGGAGACGTTGCTCAACTTCTTGGTGCAATACTATGCCGATGGCTTGAAACTGCCGCAGTTTCTCTATGTCTCCCATGAAATCGATGTGAACCTCATCAGGCGCTACTTCAGCGAGCAGCTGGGAGGCAGGCTGGAAGTCTCTCTTCCACTGGATGGAAAGCACTTCCGCATTTTGCGTATGGCAAGGGAGAACGCTGTCAGGGATGTGGAAAAGCGGCTGAAGAGCAGGGACAATACAAAAGCCCTCGATGACCTTGCCGAAGTGCTTGGTCTCAATGCCCCGCCTTCATTGATTGAAGGTTTTGACATCGCCCACCTCTCAGGAAAGTACACTGTAGCATCCCTTATCTCATTTCGGGATGGAAACCCTGACAAGCCCAACTATCGCAGGTACAACATCAAGAGCCTGGAAGGGAAGATTGATGACTACGAATCCATCCGGGAGGCGGTTGCCCGAAGGTATACAAAAATCCTCAATGAAAACCTTGTACGACCCGACCTTCTGATCATCGATGGAGGCAAGGGGCAGGTCAATGCAGCCCGGCAGGTATTGGATGACTTGGGAATGTTTGAAATTCCCATCATCGGACTTGCCGAGGAGTATGAGACCATCGTATTTGATGACGACCGACAGGATCTCCAACTTCCCGAGGATCATGAGGCCTTGCGTTTGGTGATGGCGGTGCGGGATGAGTGCCACCGGTTTGCAACCAGTGCCAACCAAGCCGCCCGCAGCAAGGAAGCTTCCTTCCGGGTTCTTGAATCGGTTCAGGGAATAGGAAAGAAGCGCAGCGAGCAGCTGATGAAACAGTATGGGAGCCTTGAGGTTTTGCTGACAAAGACAGCCGAAGAACTGGCAGCTGAAGCTTCCCTTCCCCTGGCCGTTGCCCAGCGGTTGCTCAAACAGCTGACGCTCTAGAATGAGGCAAATGAAGCTTGGTGGAGTGCTTGTCCCTTGCCCTTGATGATGCGGTAGAGCAGGCGTTCCAAAATCAAGGGAGTCAACTCCGTACTGGCTTCCTTGACTTGTATGTCCGCTTCGGCCAAGGCGGTGATAATGCGTCGCACTGAGGCGATGTCGTAGGCTTGAACAGCATCATGGTAGGTTGACTTGTCTTTTGGCTTACGGATGGCCGATGGCTTGCCTTGCACCGTTGCCTTTGCGAAGGCTTCAGACTCCGAACTCCCCAAGTTCATCTCTTCTGCAATCGAGAGCAGGCGCCTGAATTGCCAAAGCAGGCCGCTGACCAACAGGATCGGGGTTTGGCTGTCTCCACTCCCAAGCATCGCCGAGAGGGATTTCAGGCTCTGTTTCAAGTCGCAGCGGGCGATCAGGGGGAACAGGGTGAAGGCATCCTCCTGCCGGCTGTGGTGGATGTAGGTTTGTACATCCTCCTCGCCGATCGGCCTTCCTTTCGCACCAATCTGCCAAAAGAGTCCCAACTGGTTGCAGATGGTCCTCAGCTCCTGGGTGTTGTCCTCGGTCAGGTCCATCAGCAAGTCCACGGCATCACTTGTTATGGAGAGCCCCATCCGTCTGAAATGATTTCGAATCCAATCCGCCTTCTGGGTTTCCAAGAGGTCGTAGAAGATTTTGGTGTTCTGCTTGGGTATCAGTTTCATGATTTTCTGCGAAACCGACAGTTCACTGGAGATGATGACCAACGTAGCGGTATCGACCGGGTGGGTCAGATAGTCGGTGATGGCTTGGACCAGGGAGGCGCTGGCACTCTCCGCTTGGCCGAGTATGACGAGGCGGTAGTCGCTGAACAGGGAATTATTGTTCAGGACCGTGAACATCTCCCCGTTCTCGGTCTCAAACGGATAGAATCGTGCGAGTTCGATCTCGTTGCCGTATTCGTTGCGAAGGCGGGCACGGATATCCTTCAGCTCTTGTTCTTTCGCCCCGGCTTCAGGGCCGAGGAGCAGATAGGCTCGTTCACTCATGCGTAGGTACGGATCAACAAGTGGAGCTTGCCGTGGATCTTGCAGGACCGGGTGATGATCGGTCCCATGGAGGAGTTGGCAGGCCGTAACTCGATATACTCGCTGGAAGGGTAGTATGCCTTCAATGTTATCCCACCCCCGTCCTCGCCAACGGTGGCCGCTACGATTTCTCCGGTATCAGCAACCTCGCACTTCTTGATGATGGCTATGTCGCCGTCGTAGATTCCTTCCTCGATCATGCTATCCCCACGGATCTTCAATGCAAAATAGGTGTTGCGGACGTTTCTGAGCATGGTTGCAGGCAGGTTGAGCATATACTCGGTATTCTCTTCGCTCATCAGAGGTTTTCCGGCGGCGATGGAGCCGATGACAGGTATCTGGATCAACTCCTCGCGGGGGAAGAATTCCTGCCCGATCACCTCGATCGACCGAGAAATCCCCCCGGTCGTCTTGATGACCTGCTTGGCTTCGAGTGCCTTCAGATGGTCGTGTGCCGCCTTGACTGAGAATTTGAAGTTATCGGCAATATCCCTGACCGAGGGGGCATAGTTGTTTTGCTTGATGAAGGCGCTTATGAATGATGCGACATCCTTCTGCCTTTGGGTTAGCTCGCGCATTTCTTACTCCTCGAACCTGTTCTCGAACAACGTTTGTATGGCATCGGCCATTTGCTGTTCGTCCGGACCTATACAGGTCATGACAATGGTGCTTTGATGGGTTGCCCCCAAGGTGATGATGCCCATAATGGACTTTCCATTGATTTTCATGTTTTCCTTCTCCAGGTAGAGCTCGCTCTCATACTTGTTTGCCAATTTGACAATCGAAGCAGCCGGCCTGGCATGAATACCCGCCCTGTTGAAAACTTTCAGTTCCCTGGTGACCATCAAAATGTCTCCTCGTTGATATAGTACATCTTCCGTGCTGATTCACTCTCGAGCCATTTGAGAACACTTTGATCGAACTCCTTGGCAGAGTAATATCCGAGCTTCTTGAGACGCTCGTTTCGTGCAGCAGTTTCGATGATGACCGGGATGTTCCTTCCCGGCTTCACAGGAATAATTACCTTGGGAATGGAGATGCCGAGGTATGTATCCTCCAAGGTGGACTCCCCGACCCGGTCGTAGTTCTTCTTTGCATCCCATGGCTCAAGATGAATCGCCAGCTGCACCTGCTTTCGGTCACGGATTGCTCCGACACCGTAAAGGTTTGCCAAATTGATGATGCCCAGGCCCCTGATTTCCATATGGTGGGCCAGCAGGGGATTCTCCCCCATGCCGATGAGGTAGTTGTCACTGATGTTTCTCAGCTTCACCGTATCGTCGCTGATCAAGCGATGCCCGCGTTCGATGAGCTCCAAGGCGGTTTCGCTCTTGCCGACCCCGCTCTCACCGGTGATCAGGACACCGATGCCGTAGACCTCCACGAACACCCCATGGATGGTTTGGGTGGGGGCGAAAACCTCGTCAAGGGTTTGGTAGAGACGTCTTGAGAAGTCGGAGGAGACCAGGATGGTCTTCAAGATTGCAGTACCTGTTTCTTCTGCAAGTTCTATGAGTTTTGCACTTGGATGTCCGTCATCACAGAATACAAAGCAAGGGATATCGTAGCTGAAGAGTTTTTCTATGCTTGCAAAGTTGAGTTCACGCTCCAATTTTTCCAAGTATACCTGTTCCCCCCGGCCAAGCACCTGGATGGAATTGTTGCTGAATTCTTCAAAAAATCCGGAGAGAGGAAGACCTGGACGACTGATTTTGCTCGTGGTTATTTTTTTTGAAAGGCCGGTTCTTCCTGCCATGCAACTCAATCGTAGGTGGTTATGTTCTTTCAGGTCCAAGTCCAATAGGTCCAGAACAGTAAAATCAGGCATGTCGTACTCCTCTTCAGTGCTTCGTGCAAGTACTTTTTTACTATACAATTGTTGATGCTCTTTCGCAAGTACAAATTCTTGATACTAGTAAAACGCTAGGATTTAAATAGTTCTCAAGGAAATATTTAAATACTTATAATAAAAATAGATAAAAAATTTCATTGGTAGAGGAAATTCGTTATTTTCATTTGTCCATTGACGATTGGCCTCCCAAGCCTTATCCTTGGAGTATGACCATAGTCAAAGGAGGGCTTATGAATTTGACTGTCAGAGGCATCCGTTACAACCCAAGTGATGAAACCCGTGAGTTTTTGGACAAGAAGCTCCAGAAGCTGCAATTTGCCGAAGGGTATCTCCATGACCTGGATATCGTGATAACACGAGAAACCGAAGGTCAGGGGTTCCATTTGGACGCAAAACTCCATTTCTCTTGGGGTACCATCAAGATGGTCAGCTATGACTGCTATGAGCTGTATGAAGGCATCGAATTATTGACTGACAAAATCGAAGCCACAGCTCGAAAGGAGAAA
Source organism: Sphaerochaeta sp. UBA5836 (assembly GCF_002432845.1). Taxonomy (NCBI): domain Bacteria; kingdom Pseudomonadati; phylum Spirochaetota; class Spirochaetia; order Spirochaetales; family Sphaerochaetaceae; genus Sphaerochaeta; species Sphaerochaeta sp. UBA5836. Next base: position 45,083 of record NZ_DJGW01000110.1, on the reverse strand, counting down.
AGCAAAATCAAGGAACACTAGATTGACTTGACGAACTATGTATAGGAGAGGAGCGCGAAAGCGCTCCTTTCATGTTAGTTGGTCCCTCGTATGAAAGAGGGATCGATATTCAGTTCATTACGGTACTTCGCCACCGTACGACGCGCCACTGAAATGCCGCGCTCCTTGAGGATATCGGAAATCTTTTGGTCTGACAGAGCTTTTTGTCCCTGATGCTCTTCAAGAATCTGCCGGATTGTCTCTTTTACCGCCTGTTTGGAAAGCTCGGATCCTTCTTCGCCTACAGCATTGCTGAAGAGCTTCTTGACCGGAATGATGCCCCAATCGGTGTCTATCCATTTTGCAGTTGATATTCTGCTCACCGTCGTTTCATGCACCCCGATTTCAGCCGCAACCTCTTTTTGGGTCAACGGCTTGATGTACTGGGGACCGAAGAGGAAGAAATCCCGTTGCTGGACCAATAAAACCTGGGCCAGACGGTACAAGGTTTGGTTTCTTACCTGAATCTGGAAAATCAGGGAATTTGCACTCTTGAGTTGATTCTGGATGTACTGCTGGGCCTTTTTCGCCTCTTCGGTATTGACAAGTTCCTCTGCCAGGGATTCGAATTCAGTACTGACCCTGAGGTCCGGGAGCGAAGAGTTGTTCATGCGCAGCACCAGCTCCCCGTCCTCTGCTTTGATGCTGACGTCGGGGATGACATACTGCTGTGGTCCGCTGGCAAACCCCTGGCCTGGAAACGGGGTGAGCGTTTTGAGAAAGGAGTACAGGGCATCGAGTTCCTGTTCATCAATTCCCAGGTTCTTCGCCACCTGACTCTGTTTGTTTGCCCGCATCAGTTCAAGGTTGTCATTGACCAGAGCCTTGAAATGCAGCAAGTCTCCATCCTTGAGTCCTTTGAGCGTGGCTTGGAGAATCAGGGATTCCTTCCAATCCTTCACCCCGACTCCGGCTGGATCAAACTGATGAATGATCTTCAGAAGCTTTTCAAGGTGCGTTGCCTGCTGTGAAGTCAGGATATCCCGGGGGTCCTCAAGAAAGAAACCGTTGGCATCGATGTTGGTGATCAGGATTTGTCCGACGACATACTCCTCTTCACTGAGCGTTTCGCAACCCAGCTGACTGAGCAGGTGCTCTTGCAGCGTTTCCTCCTCGGAGAGGGCGTTTTCCATGAACTTCTGCTGACGGTCGCTCGCCTCATAGTCATACCCTGCGAAGTCGCTGCCGTAGCTGGAGGAATCGGAGTAGGTGTCATCGATTCTACCTGATTCCTTCTGCTGGCTTTGCTGGGCATACCGCTCATAGGAGACTTCCCAGCTTGACGGCAATTCGAGTGCAGGATTCGATTCAATCTCACTCTTGATTTTTTGTTGCAGCTCAGCCAAGGGCAGCGCCATCAGCTCGAAGGACTGGAGCAGTTGGGGGCTGAGTTTAAGTTGCTGTTTCTGGGAGAGTGAAAGATTTGGTGAAAGTTCCATCAGGATTCCTCCCCGAATTCTTGGCCGAAGTAGATGTCTCGTGCAATTTGATTGGAGAGCAACTCGTCCCTGCCTCCAGAGACAAGAATGGTGCCTGCATTGATGATGTAACTGCAGCTTGTGATGGATAGCGTATCGCGAACATTGTGATCGGTCAGCAATACCCCGATTCCCCTGCCTGCAAGGATGCGGATAAGGACCTTGATCTCATACACCGCCTTCGGGTCGATGCCGGCAAAGGGTTCGTCGAGCAGCAGAAATTGTGGATTGGATGCCAAAGCGCGGGCAATTTCGGTCCTTCTCCGTTCCCCTCCGCTGAGGGTGTAGCCTTTTTGCTTGCGTACATTCTCGATGCCGAATTCGACCAGCAGCTCCTCAACACGATCTTCCTGCTGGCTTTTTGTAAGGTCCCGCCTGGTTTGGGCAACAAGACGGATATTGTCTTCGACACTGAGCTTGCGGAAAATCGAGGGTTCCTGGGGCAGATATGAGAGACCCCGCTTGGAGCGCTGGTACATCGGCAGTTCGGTAATGTCCTCCCCATTGAGGAGGATGGTTCCCGTCTTTGCCTTCAGGAATCCCACGATCATGTAGAATGTCGTAGTCTTTCCTGCACCATTGGGACCGAGCAGGCCGATTATCTGCCCCGATTGCATGGAGAAGGAAATATCCTTGACCACTTCTTTTTTGCCATAGGCCTTTGCAAGATTCCGCACTTCAAGGACGCTGGTGAAGTTGTCAGCCATTGACCACCCCCTTTATGGAGCCATCCATGGCAATTTCCTCGGTTTCGAGATCGACGGTGATCCTTTCGGCTTCATAGCGGTCGCCCGCCCAGTCGATGGTTGCCTTTCCCTTCAGTTCAAGGTCCTGGTTTGTACGGTCAAACCTCATCACATCGGCTGTACAAGCCATCGGCCCGCTTTCGGTATGCTTGAAGAGGCGGACATCGACCTGAAGCAGCACTTCGCCCTCTTGAAGCGAGAACTGCAGCATGAAAGCAGTAGCATGCACCTCATTGACAGAATCATCCAACTCGACAAACCCATCGATGAGAATCATCTGCTCGTCGCGGTCAAAAAAGAGGTTTTGGGCAAGGACCTTTATACCCCGCTCGGCATCGACGAGCCGGACGGATTTTGTACATGCAACATACCGAAAATTGTTGCCCGAAAGAGTTATCTGGTCGGCATACAGCTGGACCGATCCACTGGTAATCCGGGCTCCCCCGCCGAGTGTGATGGTTTGGTTTCCTTGCTGCATGCTCATACGGGTGCTTCCACCGGAAAAGGTGATTTCCTCTGCCGACAGGGTGACCGTAACGAGAAGAATGCAGGCTAGGGCAAACCATCGCTTCATGGGAGTACCACTCCTTCGATCACCTCATCGAATGAAACTTGGGAAGTTGCAAGCTCAACTTTGAGACCGGTACCCCGTACTTTTTTGTTCCCTTCATAGGTGATCACTACTTCCGTCTGGTCCTCGCTTATCAGTATTTCCTCCTCATGCAGCCATTGCAGTCGATCAGCTTCGATGAACAATTGTTCCTTGATTTTCTCAATCGTGACAGAGCCATGCAACTGTGCGTCGTAGGATTGCAGGTCAACGTTTGCCGCAGAGGCAGAGCCTCTCAGAACCACATTGCCTTGAGCATCGTTCTGGGTGAAGGTAATCGAGGCAGCCTCCGCCTTGTGTGACGTGTCATAGAGAGCAATATGACCGGCAAGGATGGAAATGGGATGGTCTTCACCTCTGTTCAGCACATAGGTTGCGTTGGTCAAGGCAAGATCCGGCAGTTCAACCGAACGCACCATCGCCGCCTGTTCAGGGGAGAGGGAACAGGCAACAAAGAAAAAAGATGCAAGAATCATGCCAAGACGATACTTTCTGCTCATGCCTTGAGTATACCGGCGCCCAAGCCTTTGGGCAATCTCAATCTTGGCTCTCTTCTGAGAGGATTTGCTCCACAATCGGGAGGTAGCGTTTCTGTGAAGTCCGAAAATAGGACCAGACAAAGAGAAATCCCAATCCGATGGAGGCGAGTGCCACCAAAAAGGAGCCGCCTTCGGAAAAGCCCGCCAACTGCGAGAGATAGTAGCCGACAGGGAAGAGGGCCAAGGGGAAAATGAGCGTTATAAGCGTCCCCGCTATGGTTCTGGACGGCTTGAGGTAAATCCGGACCGCCTGACCGGCCTGGACTGCCAGACGGGTTTTATTCCATGCTTCAAACCGCTTGCCTTTGGTATTGCAGAAGGCTTCACCTTTACAACCATTGCAGGCCGAACTGGTACAAGAGACCTCCAGCATTTCAGGTGAGAGAATTTTTGTAACGGTGACTATTTCATACATGTTTGTTCCTCCTTGCTTTCAACGGCAACTCGAATGGTTTCAATGGCGGTTGCTTTGCCGTCATCAGCAATATCCACCAGAACGCCGACAAGGGCAAGGTCGTCCCAGCACTCCTGGCTTCGAGTGGGAACCTGGGTGATATGTTTCTCGATCTCCACCTTGCTGTCAAACCCTCCGACACTCAGTTGGCTGCCGCAGCGGCCATTGTCGGAAATATAGGCGGTCCCCCCTTTGAGGATGGCAGCGTCGGCGCTGAGAACCTTGGTATGCGTACCGATGACGGCACTTGCCTTGCCATCGAGCATGAAGCCCATCGTCAGTTTTTCGGCTGTCGGGGATGCATGGAACTGAACCAATGCCAAGGCTTGGTCTTCCTTCGCCTTGTCCACCAGAATCTGGGCGAGACTAAACGCGTTGGAGAGGTGGGTTCTGGGGAAATCTGCATTTCCCAATATATTGATTACGCAGACCTTCCGGTCATTGACCGTCAGATAGCGGACTCCGCGTCCTGGATTCTGCTGCGGGTAGTTGGCAGGTCGCAAAATGGAGGGGTTCTTATCGATGAATTCCACCATGTCCATCTTGTAGTATATTTTTTCTCCACCGGTGATTACATCTATTCCCAGTTTGAGAAGCTGCATGCTGTGGGCGCGGCCCAGGCCGAACCCGTTGGTGGCTCCTTCGCCGTTGGCGATTACCAAATCAATCTCGCGTTCCATCCGCAAAGGTCGTAGTGCATCCTTGACAGTCTTGATGCCCGCTTTGCCGACAATTTCGCCTAAAAAGAGTACTCGTATGCTCATACCCTTACAGTACCGAGTTTTTCCATGGGAAGGCAAGGCTTGTCGTGCTACAATTACCCCAAGGGGGCGGCTGTGTCGGTACGTTGGTTCCAGAAGGCATTCAAGAGAGTTATACAAAAGCGGATGATGCGGCTGTTGGAAAACAGGTCCTTTACATTGGACCATCAGCCAATGCAATTGGTTGTGCCTGACGGAGAGGAAGCATCGATGGCAAAGCGGCTTCTCTCAGAGATGACGCTTGAGGAGAAGATTTCTCTTCTGTCCGGTCGTGATGAGTTCTGTATTCCGGGTATCGAACGGTTGGGTCTTAAGCCGGTTTGGACCAGCGACGCCACCATCGGACTCAGGGGGTGGAAGACTCCGGTAACGGACTTTCCCGCCGCCATTGCCCTTGCATCCACGTTTGACAATGACTTGCTGTACCAAGTAGGGCGGGTAATGGGTCATGAGTGCCGTGCCCTCGGAGTCGGAGTGTTGCTCGGCCCGGGTGTGAACATCGCCCGCGTTCCTGTCTGTGGAAGGAACTTCGAGTACTTTGGCGAAGACCCGTACCTGGCCGGGGAGATGGCCGCAAGCTATATCAGAGGGGTCCGTACCTATCCGGTGATTACCACTGTAAAGCATTTTGCCTGCAATAATAGCGAATATGACCGTCATAAATCCAACTCTGAAGTTGATGAGCGCAGCCTCAGGGAGCTTTATCTGCCTGCCTTCAAAAAGGCTTTGGAAGCGGGCAGCCTGGGCATTATGACGAGCTACAATCAAGTGAACGGCATCTATAGCAGCGAACACCCCTATTTGATCGGGTCGATTTTGAGAGGGGAATGGGGGTTCGATGGTTTGGTTGTCAGCGATTGGAATTCGCTGTACAGCACTGATGGAACATTGAAAAACGGGGTGGACTTGGAGATGCCGAAAGGCAGATACTTTACCCGTGAACTGGTTCTGGATGCCTTGGCAAGGAGGGCCGCCACCCAAGAGGATATCGATGCGAAAGTCCTGCATCTGCTCACCTCCTACGAGAAAGCAGGCCTGTTCTCCGCTCCGATGGCCGATCCGGCATGCCGAGCCGGTACCCAGGAGAGCCGGGCTGTTGCGCTGAACGCCGCACTGGGTGCCCCGGTGCTCTTGAAGAACGAAGAGCAAGCCCTCCCGCTTTCGCCTTCATCGAGAATTTGCATTGGAGGGACCAATGCATATACGGTCGCCCAAGGCGGTGGATCATCGATGGTCCAATTGGAAACCGCACCCCTGACATTTGCAGAGCTGATGCAGAAGGAGGGATCCTTCTTGCTTCCAGGGCGTTGGTTCAAGCATTCGCATCTCAAGCAACGAGTTCGCAGCAGCAATGCCGTGGTGTTGGTGGTGGGATTTGACCACATTGAAGAGAGTGAGGCATACGACCGGCCGTGGGCGTTGAATGCAGTTGATTTGAAGGCCATCAAAACTGCCGTTCGGCTGAACAAGCGGACCATTGTAGTCGTACAGAGCGGCTCTGCTGTCGAGATGGAGAGCTGGCAGGATGGTGTGGCGGCTATTTTGTACACTTCGTTTCTGGGATCTTCAACAGCCCAAGCCCTCAAGGCCTTGCTGTTCGGCCAGGTAAGCCCGAGCGGGAAACTTCCGTTTACCCAGGCTCGATATTTGCATGAGTATCGTGCAATGCGATCCTATCCCAAGAATTTTGATACCGTAACCATCAATCGGATCAAGAAGGGGCAGGGCAATCCTAAGGTTCGGGAGGTGCAGAAGCTCTGCTATACGGAAGCCTTGATGACAGGGTATCGCCAGTTCGATACAGAAGGGCCCGAACCCTTGTATTGTTTCGGCCACGGTTTGAGCTATAGTTCCTTCTCCTATGACTTGGCGGGTGTGAAGGAGTTGGAAGAAGGGCGGTGGGACCTTGCGGTAACGATTACCAATACAGGCCGCTGTCCTGCTGCTGAGGTTGTCCAACTCTATGTCCATCCTTTGGATCCTGTGGTATTCCGTCCCACCCAAGAGTTGAAAGGCTTTTGCAAAGTGTTCCTTCAGAGCCGGGAGAGAAAAGAGGTCCATTTTGCAGTGGACGAAACGGCTTTCGAGCACTGGGATCTCGATGCATGGAAGTTTGTCAGTGATGAGGGGCAGTACGAATTGCGAATTGGTTCCAGCAGCAGGGATATCCGATGCAGGGTTGTGGTGGACTATAAGAAAAGGAAGCCATGAATTTCATGACTTCCTGATTTATTGAGCCCGGCGGGGTTCGAACTCACGACCTTCTCCTCCGGAGGGAGACGCTCTATCCAGCTGAGCTACGGGCCCAAAGCTCTGTCATCGTACGGCAGAGAGCTTGGCTGTGTCAAGGGGAGAAGCAGGAAATCCTATGACACGAGAGAAGACATAGATAAAACAATATAGTATAGTAAAATATATTTTATTTACTTGTGAGTCTTTGTTCTGGACAATTTCAACATCCTCAACTCTTGACACTTGTTTCTTCTCTAATTACACTTCTCTTTAGAAGGGAATCAGTATGAAGGAACACAGATTGAAGAAATCAGTACAGCGAGCATTCCTGTTTATTGCAGCATCGGTCTTTTGTGCATTCCCCCTCATTGCTTCACCTTTGCCGTTCACCAATGTCGAGGTGCGCGGCCAGATGCCCGTCCAGGAGATTTTTCGGGTTCAGCAAAACCTGGCTGCCTTGAATTTCAATCTTGCAGAGAGCAGAAACAGCATTGTGCAGGTAGGTTCCTACACGTTGGTTTCCAATAATGCGGTTTCTCAATTTCGCATGGCAATCCGTCCGGGTGAATTTGGCGATCAGGACCAATTTGCATTCGTCTTGGATCAAAACGAGCCCTTGCTCCCAAGCCAACTCTCCGTGATTCCTTTTATTGTCCGCGTCAGCAGCGGTATCTCCGGCTCTGTGAGTGTCTCCGGCCGCCAGGCGATGGAAAAAGATCTCGGGGTACGCGGCGTGTATGGCAACAATCAGGCGATTCTCTATGAGAGCGGTGAAATTCTGGCGGAGATTCCTGATTTTGATCCCGACTTGTATGCAACCGGATGGTATTCGGCCGCCATCCAACTCAGTATCGAAGTGCTCTAGATAAACTCCTCGTCGGAAAAGAAATCGTCTTCGTCGTCATCCTCATGGAACTGCACTTTCAACAGGTCTTTCAACCACTGATTGTCATCTTCATGCTCAGTTTCACGACAACTTGCTTCCTCTCTGCTTTCAGCAAGCCAGGTCTCCAAGGCAACCAAGGTTTCCTTGCTGGCAAAGCACGGGTGTACTGAATCGATGAATTGCTCGTCTTTGTCGTTGAGCAAGTAGAACGGACACTCTTTGCAGTGAGCCGACGAGTGGCAGAAACTGATGACTTGGGAATACCATGCTTGATTATTCATGTGCGTAGCATACTCCATGGTTTATGGTTTTTCCATACTTTGTTCGTTTGACTAGGCGAACATGCAGGATTAGAATGATTGTATAACTAGAAGAAGAGGAGAGGTAGATGAAACCGACACTATTGGTATTGGCAGCCGGTATGGGTAGCCGCTACGGCGGGATCAAACAGATAGACAGCGTGGGTGCTCATGGGGAAACCCTTCTCGATTTCGGGGTATACGACGCAAAGAAAAGCGGTTTTGAGAAAGTGATTTTCATGATTCGCAAGGACATCGAAAAGGATTTCCGCGAGCGTCTGTTCGACCGGATTGCACAGAATATGGATGCTTCCTATCTTTTTCAGAACAAGGATTCCTTGCTTACTGAAGAGCAGAAGCAGCTTTCTTGCAACCGCAAGAAGCCTTGGGGTACCATTCATGCTGTCCTCTGTGCCAAGGATGCAATCAAGGAGCCGTTTGCCGTCATCAATGCAGATGACTACTATGGACGGGAATCCTTCTTCATCCTTGCCCAACATCTTGGTTCGCTAAAGCAGGGCAGCCGCGAGCATGCCATGGTGGGGTATGTGCTCGATCATACGATGAGCAGGAGCGGGACGGTCAGTCGGGCCATCTGCAATGTGAAGGATGGATACCTGATCGATATGGAGGAACATACGAAGATCGGGTATGTGGGCGAACAGGTGGTGAGCCATCGGGAGAGCGGTGATCTCCACTTGACCGGCAAGGAGTGGGTTTCCATGAACTTCTTCGGGTTCGCCCCTTCCGCCTTCGAGAGCTTTTCCTCATATTGGGATGCTTTCATCCAGAAAAATATTCGTGATGAGAAAGCAGAGTGCTACCTGCCCAACGGGGCCAGCAACATCGTCACGAAGAATGAGGGAAAGATTCGCTTCTATACCACCCAGGAGAGCTGGTTTGGTATGACCTATAGCGAGGACCGGGAGAACGTGAAGGAGCAGTTGGCCAAGAAAATTCGAAGCGGCTACTATCCTGAGAAGCTTTGGAAGTATTGATCAAGGCTGTTTTTTCTGCTTTTGCGTCACATCGGAAAGTCCGGCCCAAGCAGCTTCCTCGATGGGGGTGAACCCCTCACCGAGGACTTTGTATGCTTCCTGGACTATCATGAAGGCATACTTGTCGTGTCGGTGGACGATATTGGTCAGCGCTCCGAGTTTGTTGTTGGAAACCACAGTCATGATGACCGGACGGTCGAAACCGGTATACATGCCGCTGCCATAGAGAATTGTTCCGCCGTGTCCCAACTCCTTGAGGATTTCTTGTTCAATTTCCTTGTGCTTGTCGCTGATGATGAACACGGTTTTTGCCGAACGGGTGCCGAAGGAAAGCACGACCTTGTCGATGGTCAGTCCGACGATGTAAACGGTGATCGTAGCATAGAGTGCCATTTCCAGTGAGAATATGAAGGCGCTTGCGGCGATGATGAAGGCATCGACGAGGAATAAGGAGGTGCCTGTGGACAGCGGCGTGAATCGTGCCACTATCTGTGCCAGGATGTCGGTTCCCCCGGTGTTGGCGCCGCTGCGCAAGACGAGGCCTACGCCCAACCCCATCAAGACACCGCCCGAAATCGCCGAGAGCAGAATGGAAAGGGGATTGGAGTAGTCCAGAACCCCGTCATACCCCGCCCATGCATTGATGAGGGAGGTGAAAAGGGAGAGCAATATGGTTCCTGCCAAGGATTTGATCCCGTATTGCTTGCCAAAGATGGCCACTCCAAGGAGAAAGAGGGGAACAGAGAGGATGAAAATGGATAGGCCGGTATCCAGCTTGATGGTGTGGTACAGGATGATGGCGATACCACTTACCCCTCCACTGGCGATTTTTGCCGGAGAAGAGAAGAGAGCGATTCCCAAGGCCGTGAGAAACGACCCTGTCGTGATGTAGAAGAGTTCCAGCATATGATAATGGCGTTTGGTCATGGAATAAGCATAGTCCTTCTCTGCTGGTTTTTCTACAGCTTGTCACTGAGCCTGCTTTCAAAGAGTGTGAGCCTCTCAAAGAGTTTTTCGATGTCCGACTCCACAATGAGGGCCTTAAGATGATCGGGCTTGAGAAAGCCTTCCTGCACACTGTGCTGAAGAAATGTGAGCAGACAGTCGTAGAAGCCGGCTGTGTTGAGCAGGGCAACCGGTTTTGCGTGGTAGCCCAATTGCAGCCATGTGTAGACTTCCAATATCTCTTCGAAGGTGCCGATGCCTCCGGGCAATGCCACGAATGCATCAGCAAGTTTGTACATGGTTGCCTTGCGTTCATGCATTGTCTGGACCACGATCAACTGTTCTTCGACTGAATGCCGGCAAATGTCACTGCGGTGCAACGCTTCGGGAATTACTCCGATTACTCTGCCACCTTGGCTGTGAAGGCTCTCTGCAACAATGCCCATGAGGCCTCGGTTTCCACCTCCATATATAAGCGTGGTCTGCCTTTTATACATCGCCAATCCCAATTCCCTGGCCGTTTCCCGGTAGATGGATTTGGTCCCTTCGCTGCTTCCACAGAATACTGCAATAGAGGTAATTGTGTTCATACCGACCAGCCTATCGATATCCAAAAGGTATGACAATAGGTCGAGATTTGGAGTGACACCAAGCACATTTGCTTGTTATAATCTGATGAGAAGTGTATGATGGATGTAACGACCGCAGACAAGAATTTGATGTTCGCCTTGTTTTGGGCTATGTATAGGAGTTATGCATTATGAGAATGAAATTCATTGCTTTATTGGCAGCTTTGGTCTTGTTACCTGCCGTATTGTTCGCTGTCCCTGTTGTAGTGACCTGGGAGTGGTTGCTTGAAGATCCGATGGTCACGACATTCAGGTATCAGGTCAACGGCGAGGACGATGACAAATGGACAGTTGTCGATTCATCTGTCACAAGCCATACCGAACGTGGTTTGGATGGGACCATCGCACACACTCTGTATCTGCAGCAGTCCTACGACGGCATCCATTTCAGTGACAGTGCAATCTCTGTAGCCGAGCCGATGTTCCCTGCAATCGAGGAGATGCCCGTCATTGCCGAAGAACCGGTTGTTGTTGCTGAGCCTGAAACAGCCGCCCCTGTAGCGGAAGAGATGCCGGTGGTGGCATCTGCACAGGAGATTGCGCTTCCTGTTGAAGAAGAGATTCTTCCTGTTGCCGAGGAATTTGCACCTGTAACCGAAGAAGTGGTTGCAGTGGCTGAAGAAGTAGTTCCCGTAACCGAAGAGGTGATTGCGAGCGAAGAGATTGCTCCGATTGCAGAAGAGCCGGTCATGGTTGCTGAACAAGCAGCCGAGCCGGTTGAACCGGCACCCGAAGCAGTGGTTGCGGCCCAGCCTGAGCCGGTTGCCGCCCCTGTCGAGCCTGGAGAACCGCCCAAGGCTAAAGACGAGAGCAGGTACTACACCACCATCAGTCTGGGTGGAACACTCAATTGGCAAGATCCTGCACTTCCTTCCTACGGCAGGTTTAACCTCCAAGCCGGAGTCGGTCTGCAGTTGAACAACCTGATGACCTTCAACAAGTCTCTGGGTTTGGGTGTTGATGTCGATTTGATGTATTCTCCCTACAAGGTATCCACCTATGGTTGGCGCACTGCAGTCCAGGACGTCTTCAAATTCGATTTTGCTACTGCATTCGGCAATCTTGACCATGCCTTGACCATCTCGGTCGCGCCGATGCTGAACATGGAGTTCGGCAAGGTAGCCTTCGACCTTGGAGTCGGCGGGTTCTTCACCTATGGTTCGTCCTTGGCTACGACTGATGGAGACTCAATGCTCTATGGAGCCTTTGCAAAGGCAGCCCTTGAGTACAAGTTCAACAAGAGCTTCAGCATGGGTGTAAGCGGCAAGTATGGATTCATCCTCAGTGAAGGGGATCTTTCAAGTGCACCTCAATTTGCGGAAGGAACCGTCTACATGGGCTTCTCCTTCTGACAGGGTTGCTCATTCATCATAGAAAAGAGCCCAGTGATGGGCTCTTTTTTCTCACAGTGCCTTGACCTCACTTCTTTGGTATGGCTATCATAGAATAAGTTGGTATAACAGTTTCTTGTTTTTGCAGGTGTAAGATCATCTGCATCACTTGCCTGGTACAGGTAAAAGGATGGTTAGTGTTTTTATGAAAGCAGGCCGAGTGCAAGCATGCATCGACTATATCAAGTTCAATCATGAAGCAGAAGGTTTTGAGTTTTCCGAAGAAGAGGAGCAGGCAATACGCGGTGTGCTTGAAGGGGATGCGAATGCAGACGAGCTGATTCAGGCCTACATTGACAGCCATTCTCTTTCTACAGAATATGTACCTCCTCAAGATGAACTGTCCTTCTATCCTCATACTTCCTCATTGGTCAACTATTTTTCCATCAAGGAGAGGGCCAAGCTCAGAAGGGTGGAGGCATACATGGCAAACATCCGCACAGCTGAAATGCTGACAGAGACTGTGCAGAACACCTATGACTTCGACTACCTCAAGTCAATTCATGAACGGATGTTCGGCGATGTCTATCCTTCAGCAGGAATGAGCCGCACAACCGTTGCTGCAAAACGAACCGTATTCTGCAGTCCGGAGTACATCGACAGCGCTGCAGAGGATATTTTCACCCGTCTCAGAAAGGATCGGTACCTCGTCGGTCTCGACCGTGAAACCTTCATCAACGACCTTGCTTTCTATATGGGAGAGGTTGAGGCGTTGCATCCCTTCAGGGATGGGAATGGAAGGGCTGCGCGATTGTTTTTCTATCAACTCACCATGAATGCCGGGTACGATATTGATTGGTCACTCGTCGATGCCGATCGACTGTTGGAAGCCGATATCAGCGCCATTGATGGAGATTACCAACTCCTGATCGACGTTCTGGAAGAAGTCGTCATTTAGTACAAGGAGTACCGCCAGTGACACGCGTTGCATTTTTTGACACCAAGCCGTATGACAAGGTCTGGTTTGACCGGTTATCTGGTGAATATGGCGTAGAAATAACCTATTTCGAATCAAAACTGAACGAACGCACCGCTTCCCTGGCAGCAGGCTATGAGGTTGCGTGCGCTTTTGTCAACGATACCATCACCGAAGCTGTGATCAACGAGTTGTATGAGGGCGGGGTACGCCTGCTGGCCATGCGTTGCGCCGGATACAACAATATCGATTTCAAGGCAGCCTTCGGGAAAATCCACATCGTCAGGGTTCCGGCTTACTCGCCCTATGCTGTAGCAGAGCACGCGATGGCACTGCTGTTGAGCGTGGTACGACAAACCCATCACAGTTATGTACGGACCCGTGAATTCAATTTCAGTCTCAATGGTTTGGTCGGATTCGACCTTCATGGGAAAACCATCGGGGTGGTGGGTACGGGAAAAATTGGAAAGGTGTTCATCGATATCTGCAAAGGGTTCGGGATGCATGTGCTTGCCTACGACCCTTATCCGGATCCGAAGCTCGAGGTGACCTACTGTAGTTTTGAGGAGCTTTGCAGGCAGTCGGACATCATCAGCCTGCATTGCCCGCTGACTGAACAGTCGTTCCACCTCATCAATCGCAACACCATCTCCCTGATGAAGGACGGCGTTGTTCTGATCAACACCTCCAGAGGCGCCCTTGTGGAGAGCCAGGCTTTGCTGGAAGGTATCAAAAGCAAGAAGATCGGGGCGGCGGCGCTGGATGTCTACGAGGAGGAAGGCGAGGTCTTCTATGAGGATCGAAGCACCACCATTCTCGATGACGATGTGCTGATGCTCCTCATCTCCATGCCCAACGTGCTGGTGACCAGCCACCAGGCTTTCCTGACCAAGGAAGCACTGCATAATATCGCCCAGACCACGTTGGGCAGCATACAATCCTTCGCCTCAGGAGATGTGATGGAGCATGAGATCTGCTACCAGTGCGACACGTGTAAAAAGGTTACCGGTCAGCGCTGTTTCTGATGTGCTCGTACGCCCATCTCTGATCGACTGCAGTGAAGAACCCCGGTTTTATGGGAAACTGTTGTGCAGTCTGGAGCAGCTGTTCATACAACTCATCCTCACACTCGATCGAGCCCTCCAAAGCTCCATTGCCGTCAAGAACAGAGAAGAGCAGCTTGTCTGTTTGCGTCTGATATTCGGCAAAATAGAGCTGGGCATCCGGCTTTTGTAGATACATGGTCAGATAGAGCTTGCACAGCTCGATGGTTCGGTCGTCAAGGTTGCTGTCCAGCAGCAGGATTTTTTCCTTCAAGCCTGCAGCTGTTGAGACCAAGCGCAGGGTGTAGGATTGCAATCCTTGCCTGCCGATACCATCCCCATCCAGTTCCCGTACTTCCGATTGGGGAGCCAGAAGAAGGCCGATGTGTTGTTTCTCATCGACGACCAGCAGTTCATGCAGAACGGTGAACTGTTTTGCGCATGATGGGCAGTTCACGGTAAAGAGAGAGTCCGTGAGTATGGCCAGCTTCTGCTTGGGATGCTTGTTCAGATCCAAAAACGGATGCAGTTCGTGCTTTCCTGCGTGTTGGCAGTGGGGGCAGGTGAGGGTTGCTTCTTGCATAGCGAGACTCTAGCACGAGTGAAGAGTAAAAGGAAGCTCCCTTGCGGGAGCCTCTCTCGGTTATTTCTTGCGCACCACCTTGATCGTTGGTTTCGTGTCTTTGCTTGTGACGACGGTTCGATGCTTGATCAAGAAGGTATAGTGAATTTTCTGGTCGCGTGCAAAATCCTCTGCGATGGTGCTTGGTGTGATGTCCTGGACATCAAATTCTTCAAGCAACCGCTCATCAAGGCGGAATTTGCGGTAGTTGCAGCTGAAGATCAACGTGCCTTTCGGGTCAAGGTGCATCATGCAAGCCTTGATCAACCTGACTTGGTCCCGGTCTACATCGAAGCTCGCCCGTCCCTTTCCGTTGGAGAACGTCGGGGGGTCGCAGAAGATCAAATCGTAGCGGTCATACGTATCGAAGAGGAACTCAAGGCAGTCACTGCGATAGAAGAAGTGGTTCATCTCGGTATATCCGTTGAGCTGCATGTTCTTCATCGCCCAATCCAGGTAGGTTGCGGATGCATCGACACTGACTGTGCTCAAAGCCCCTCCCTTTGCCGCTTGGACGGTTGCCGTACCGGTGTAACAGAAGAGGTTGAGGAAACGTTTGCCTTCCGACATTTCGGCAATCTGCTTGCGGATGGGCCGGTGGTCGAGGAATATTCCTGTATCGAGATAGTCGGTGAAGTTGACCAGATATTTCACCCCGTTCTCATTGATGATGTAGAACTTGTCGGTGCTGGCCATCTTTTCGTACTGTTTCTCTCCCTTCTGCTGGGTTCGCTGCCTGACATAGATTTGCTCGCGGTCGATGCCGGTTGCCCGCTCGGTGGCATCGATAAGCTCCCCAAGGCGCCTGAGGGCGTCCTCTGGATCGATCGTCTCCGGCGGGGCGTACTCCTGCAGGCTGATGTAGCGATCCTCATACAGGTCGATGGCGGCACTGTACTCGGGCATATCGGCATCGTAGATGCGATAACAGCTTACGCCCTGCTGCTGCATGATTGGTTTGAGGTTGGCCAGGTTCTTCACCAAGCGGTTGTACGCCATCCGGGCGCCATCGCCGAGAGGCTGCGCAAGCCGTTCCTTCTTGCGTTCAATCGCCCGCTCGATCATCTGCTGACGCTCCTCGGCGGTGAATACATAGTAATGGGCAATTTGGCACGTGACACCGCCGTTGTTGACGGTATTGGTGCGATCGGGCTTCATGTCGACATGGCTGAGAAGCTCCTGCTGACCGCAAAGAATCGCTACATTCCAGCCGCCGAACAGCGTACTGATCTGTTTGCCAATCTGGCGGTAGAGGACTTCCAAGGACGTGTCGCTCTCCATTCTCAGCCCGTAGGGAGGGTCGGTGATGATGTATCCCACACCTGCCGGAACGTCTGCTTCGGTTATGGTACGAAAGTCCTTGACCTGAAACTTGATCAGGTGGTCGACCTTGGCGAGCTCGGCATGTTTTTTGCTGATCGCCACCGCCTTGGGGTCGTTGTCCCATGCGTGGATTTCGATGGTGCGCTCTTTGGCTTTTTCCGCTCGTTCCATCGCTTCATCGACCACTTCCTCATAGACATCGGGGTCATGGATGGGCAGGTTGAAGAAGTTGAACCGCCGGGCGCTTACCAGACCGGGTGCCCTGTCTGCAGCCCAGAGGGCAGCTTCAATGGCAATGGTTCCCGAGCCGCAGAAGGGATCGAGCAGCATCGGTACGCCTTCGCCTTTTTCCAAGGTTTTCCGCCATTCACTGCGGTAGATGACCGAGCAGGTGAGGTACTCGCTGAGCACAGCATCGGTTTGGGCGACCCGATACCCACGCCGGTGAAGGCCACGGCCGGAAAAATCCACATACCAGGCGACTTTATCGCCGTCGATATGCAGATGGAAGACCACATCGCTGTTCTCCGTATCCACCAAGGGCCTTTCACCGTCGAATTTGGAACGGATGCGATCGACGATGGCATCCTTGAGACGGATTGCGGCAAAGTGGGAGTTCTTCATGTACGGACAGTTCTTCACTGTCTCGGTGACCGAGAAGGTGATGTTGGGATTGACCCAGTCCTCCCAGGGTATCTGGGCGGACGCTTCGTACAATTCGTCTGCATCGAGGATGTCTTCATCCTCGAACAAGCCGAGCAGTACTCTGGTTGCTGTACGCGACCAGAGACAGAATCGGTAGGCCGCAGCAAGGTCGG
The DNA here is from genome assembly GCF_002432845.1 of Sphaerochaeta sp. UBA5836. Taxonomy (NCBI): domain Bacteria; kingdom Pseudomonadati; phylum Spirochaetota; class Spirochaetia; order Spirochaetales; family Sphaerochaetaceae; genus Sphaerochaeta; species Sphaerochaeta sp. UBA5836. The sequence goes on along the minus strand of NZ_DJGW01000110.1, from coordinate 28,354 downwards.
CTGAGAATTCAACCCCTCCGCTGATCGTCCTGATATCGGTAGCCCCTGCTGCTCTTGCCTCTTCCTCGATGATGTCGTTCATGTACAGGGCTGATGTGGCGAAAAAAATCATTCGGCAACTCCTCCTGCTTCAGAGAGCAGGTGTTCCAACTCGAAACGTTCATAGTGGTAGTGGGTGTTGCAATTCACGCAAACCACCTCCAAGGGGAAGGGGCCGTTCGCAAGAATGTCCTTCTGTTCCTCCTTGTTCAATTGCTGCAGGTACCGGGTGTACTGCTCTCGGGTACAAGGGCAGGAGAACGCTATGAACTGGCTTGCCAAGTGGCGAACCTGATAGGCTTGGAACTGCTGTTCTACATAGGCCCGGATGGTTTTTCCCTCTGCGAGCCAAGTCCCGATCGAGGGTAATTTGGTGGAAAGTTCATCTAGTTCAGCCAATACGCCTTCGTTGCATCCAGGCATTACCTGCAAAAAGAGAGCCCCGCTGCCGGTAACCCGCCCTTGCTTGTCAAAATGCAGGGAGAGGACGAACATGGTGGGAGTTTGTTCCGACTGCTGGTAGTGAAGAGCCAGGTCTTTGGCGAGGTCGCCGTAGGCCATCATGGTTTGGCCGGTGAACGGAGTCTTGCGCCCTTCCAGGATTTTGGAAATGGAAAGGAAACCCGGCCCGTACAGCTCGTTCAAATCGAGACTTTTCAGGCTCTCCTTCAGCGGGATGGGGTTATGCTTGAGGTATCCTCGCACAGCACCCACAGCCCACGACTCTACGAATACCCCTCCGATGGGGCCTCCGCACTCAATATTCAGCTGGATGCGGTCATTTCCTTTTACCGTGGCGCTGAGCAGAGCCCCGGCAAGGTAGGCCTGACCCAGCACGTAGGTTTCCAGCAAGCCCAAATCATGGTTGGCGCGCATTTGGTTTATGAGCTTGGTTGCCGCTATTGCAGTAACGCGTATTTGGTCGTTATGCAAAAGAAACACCTCGCGCCCATCATCGCTTAGGGCGGCAAGGTGTTCTTGTAAGTCTCTATCTTCAATCTTTTTCTTAATCATACGGAAGCAGATTAGACAATGACCTCACTTTTTGCAAGAGCTTGGAACTCTGTTCCATTAATTACTTCATTCTCCAGCAATTTTGCAGTGATTACCTCGAGAGCCTTGCGGTTCTTCTCAAGGTTGGCCTTTACAAGCTGATACCGTTCATTGACGATGCGTGCCGTCTCGGTGTCGATGTATTCCTGGGCTTTCTCCGAGTACTCGCGTGCACCACTCACCCCGGCGATACCGCTCTGGGTCGTAGGAAGGGTGATGTTCCTGTATCGTTCACTCATACCGAATTCGGTAATCATGCGACGAACCAGGTCGCTGGCTCTGGAAATATCATTTCCCGCCCCGGTGGAAATCTCCTGGAAAATGACTTCCTCGGCGGCACGACCGCCAAGCAGGGTGTCGATGTTGCACAAGAGCTCGCTCTGACTGAGCAGGAACCGGTCTTCGGTGGGGTACTGCAAGGTATAGCCAAGAGCTCCCATTCCTCTGGGGATGATGGAAATCTTGCTTACCGGCTCGGCTCCTTCTGTCATGTAAGCGGTCAGGGCATGCCCGGTTTCATGGTATGCAACCCGTTCACGCTCCTTGGCGTTGAGCAGCCTGCTCTTGCGCTCAAGGCCTGCCACCGACTTCTCGATTGCTTCCTCAAAGTCGGCCTGCATTACCTGCTTCCGCTTCTGCCGGACCGCCATCAAGGCGGCCTCGTTGGCTATGTTGGCAAGGTCGGCACCGGCCAGGCCTGCAGCACTTTGGGCGATCTTGCGAAGATCGACGTCGTCGCCGAGCTTGATGTTGCGGGTATGTATCTTCAAAATGGCATACCGCCCTTCCAAGTCCGGTTTGTCGATCAGGACCTGTCGGTCAAAGCGTCCTGGTCTGAGCAAGGCCGGGTCGAGGATTTCAGGTCGGTTGGTGGCTGCGAGGATGATGACACCGGTTCTGGAGTCGAAACCATCCATTTCAACCAACAACTGGTTCAGCGTCTGTTCGCGTTCATCGTTTCCGCCGATTCCCGCCGATACCCGCGAGCGGCCGATGGCATCAATTTCATCAATGAAGATGATGCAGGGAGAGTTCTCACGCGCCTGACGGAAAAGGTCACGCACCCGTGCAGCTCCCACACCGACGAACATTTCGACAAAGTCGGCACCACTCATCTTGAAGAACGGGACACCGGACTCACCGGCAACAGCCTTGGCCAGCAGGGTTTTTCCGGTTCCTGGAGGACCTACCAGCAATACTCCCTTGGGAATCTTTCCCCCGATCTCGGTATACTTGTCAGGGTTCTTGAGAAAGTCGACAACTTCCTCCAGCTCATACTTGCTTTCATCGGCCCCGGCCACGTCGGCAAAGCGAACTCCGGTATCTCCTTCGGCGACAATCTTTGCTTTATTCTGGTTGAAGGAGAGTACCCCCGGGCCGCCTTGACCTCCCATTTTGGAGAATAGGAAGCGCCAGATGAGCATAATGAATATGAACGGGAACGCATAGCTGAGCAAGGTGGATAGAATGCTCGGCTTTGCGGGCGGTACTGCATAGAACTCAACACCTTGCTCTTCAAGGAAGGGAATGAAGGAAGGGTCTTCGACCTTGTAGGTGCTGAAGGATTGCAGCAAGCTTGCTGCATTTGGGTCGGTTGCAAGCGAACGCAGGTCGGTCACAACCTGTTCCTTGGCAAAGGGGTAGCCGATATAGCGTTCTTCCTCTATCGCGACACGTTTGATGGTTCCCTTTTCGATCAGGGATTTGAATTGGGAGTAGTCCACCGAGTATACATTCGTCTGCCTCGATACCATGTAAGTGTTCAGGGCAAGAAACAGCAGGAAGATAATGAAGAAATACCAAAAGGAGAAGGTGAATTTCTTCTTGTCTTTTCCCCCGGATTCATTGACGTGGACCCCCGGTTCTATGTTGAGTTTCTTTTTAAAAGTGTCTTTCCAATCTTTCTCACTCTTATTGTCTTTGCTCATGTGTATGGTTCCTTGTAAGGAGTTTCGAATGTTGCTCCTGCCTTCAAGTATACTGCCGTAATTGCCAATCGGCAACAAGGCCGGTATAGTAATAAGTCTATGAGTAACAAAGATGTTGTGCTTATCACCGGAGGGGCCAAACGTTTGGGAAGGGCATTGGCTCTATCTTTGGCTGCATCCGGATATCGGGTAGTAATTCATTGCAATGAAAGCGTCAAAGAAGCGCAGTATGTAGTTGAGGAACTTGCATTGCAGGGCTTTGAAAGTGCATATGTCCAAGGTGACTTACGTCACCAGGTCCATCTTGATCACTTGTTCAGCCAGGCCGTGCAGGCTTTCGGCCAAGTCGATCAACTGATAAACAATGCATCTCTCTTTCCTTCACGGACGATGGACGAAACGGATTTCGCCTTGTTCGAGCAGGTCATGGCCGTGCACAGCAGTGCACCGTTCTTCCTGACAAAAGCGTTGTATCACCATCTCAAGGCTCGCTCGGCGAAGGGTTCGGTTGTCAATATGCTCGATGCAAAGCTCTCATCGCCTACTGCGTCCCGGCCGGCCTACTACTGTGCCAAGGGAGCTCTTGCCTATCAGACCAAGGCCCTCGCCGCGGCCCTCGGCCCCACGCTTCGCGTGAATGCCGTCTCCCCGGGTTTGGTACTGAGCAATGGGGATGATGCGTATTTTGCAAAGATGCAGCAACAGCTACCACTCAAGTCCACAGGAACGGTGGATGATGTTTGTCAGGCTGTTTCGTATCTTCTCCGTTCTTCATTTGTTACAGGCGTAGACCTCTGTGTCGATGGCGGGCAAAGACTTTTGTAGTTTATGTGGAGTTGGCCCCGTAGCCGTTGCCGTCTGGCTTCCTAATGTACGATAGTGTGGTAGTTATTTGAATATTACGAGGAGCGTAGAGAGATTCATATGCATAACCAAAGACGTTTGGCAGTACTCTGTTTGGTACTTGCCGCAACCGTTCCCCTGACAGCCATTCCTCTCCAGGACTTGATAACCCAAGCCTTGGCTGAAAGTACCAACATGAAGGACTTGGAGTACTCCAAGCAGAAGGCTTTGCTCACTGTCGGCCTCAACCAGGTTGAGGATGAGCTGGGAATTGCTGTTGGCAGTGGAGAGGTCACTGCAACGTACAACTCAGGGAACTATTTTTTTTCTACGTCAGGTACGAACGTCGCCTTCACACTTCCGAATGACGGGAAAACAACGATCAATGTTTCAACCGGTGCCATGGGTGTAGATGCTCCATATTCCTATTCTTCAATCTCTCCAAGTGTTTCTGCAAGCCATACCCTTACCTACGGCTATACGGCCGACAACCAAAAGTCGCTGCTCAACCGCCAGACTGAGGTTCTTGCCCTCAGCACCTATGACTCGAGCAAGTTGAATTTCACTACCAGTTTGTATTCACAGATAGATTCCCTGTTGGAGAATGAGAAATCGATCAAACAGACTGAAAAGGACCTGGCAGACTTGCAGACCAGTTTGCAGCAGAATCTTTCTTTGAAGTTGATCCGCAGCGATAGCCTTGCCTACCAGGCGCAAGAGCAGGCGATCAAGGTGAAGGAAGCAACGCTGGCAAACCTCCAGTCGACCAGGGAGTTGCTGCTTCGCCAGTTTTCCCTGCTGGCCGGGTTTGCCTGGGAAGGCGTGGAAGCGATTCCCGAACCGAATCTTTCATTCACCTCCAACCCCATGGGCAACAGCAGTGTACTGCTAAAGTCCCTTGCCTTGGACTTGGCAAAGGAAGAGCTTGCATTGAAGAAGGCTGAGTTTACCAATAAGAGCCTTGTTTTGAACGGGAGAGTGAAGACTACCCAGACAAGTGGTATTGTTCCAGCTGGCGCAGGACTAGAACGTACGAATTCCATGAGTGTCCAGGCTTCTGCTGCTATCGATGCCAAACAGTTCTCTCTTTCCGGTGGCGTTAATGGGACTTATAATTTTGATACGGGTTCATTTTCCCCTTCTCTCTCCGTTTCCGGCTCCTGGAACAACAACAAGACTCTTGCCAGCGATGCCCTGACCTTGCAGAAGTTGGAAAATGAAGTCCTTATCGCCGAATTAGCCTATCAGACTGCGCTGAATGAGTATTTGCAGAATGCAGCAACATTGGAAAGCAATATTGCAGCTTGGAAGATGACGCATGCCTTGCACAGACAGTCGATGGACTATAATCTGGCACTGTTGAAGCAACAACAAACACTGTTTGAGAAGGGTCTTGCCACCAAGGCGGATGTCGATGATGCTGCCTTTAATGTTGAAATTGACGCATATACGCTGTCCTCTATCTTGTTGGATGGCTTGAAACTTGAAAATCAAATCCGCGCTCTGCAAATCTAAGGGAGAACTGATTCCATGCACGATACCTCGAACGAGCTCAATACCGAACACCAAGTAAGAAACCAACTTCGCAAGAAACTGCGCAGGCAGCGCGTCAAGCGCCTCATCACCACCTTTGTAATTCTTGCCCTTATCGTCTTCGGGCTGTATGTCTACACCTTTTACAAAGAAAACAATCGATTCCCCTGGGCCCAAGAGAAAGAGCAGGTCTCGGCTGTGAAAGAAGTAGAAGCCAAAGTCTATGAGAATGTCTTCTCCACCACCATCGATTTGTCGGGGTATGTGGAACCGATTGAAATCCAGAAGGTCATCCTCCGGGCCGCAGGAGCCGTCACCGATGTCTATGTAAAAGAGGGTGATCGGGTCAAGAAGGGTGACGTCCTTATCGCACTGGACAACACCAGCCAGTTATACGAGGTTGCAAATTTGCAGGCAGAGTTGGAGCGAATCCAGCTTACCGGCAGCCAAAGGGAGTTGGAACTGACGGAGTTGCGCCTGAAATCGGCGATGAACCGCCTCGACTACACCAAGGCTATAGCCAACTTCGATGGGGTTGTGGCAGAGGTCAATGTGAGTGTCGGAGACTATTTTGAAGCAGGGTCGTCGGCTATGACCATCATCGACCGCTCCCGGTTGAAGGCAACAGTCGAAATCGATGAAATCGACATGCAGTATGTGAAACTTGGGCAGAAGGCTGTTCTCTATTTTGATTCCTATTCAGAGTCCTCCATCGATGCAGAGGTCTCCTACATTCCCATGCTTGGGCGATATACCAATCAGGGCATCGGGGTCATGGATGTGGAACTGACCATCGCCGATCCCCCTGTTTCCATCGCTCCCGGATATACCTTCGAAGGTTCGATCACCAGCGAAGGCGAGACAAAGCTTATCCTGCTGCCCCAGAGTGCTGTAACCACCACCCGCGGCGGCAGCACGGTAACCAAGAAGCTTGCCGATGGAAGCACTGTCATGGTTCCTGTGACGGTCAAGTATTTGGGTGAAGGCATCAGCCAGTTGCTCAACGGTGATTTGAAAGTAGGGGATACGGTAATCATCAGGCGCACCGATACTACTGCAGGTGCCTTCTCCGCCATTGGTGGTGGTGCCGGCGGTGGTCCTGGAATGAGGGTATTCTAATATGGCTGAAAGTGTAATACGACTGCAGGATGTCAGGCGGTACTACGTGATGGGGGAGTTTGTAGTAAAAGCCCTCGACGGGGTATCGGTTGACATCAAGCGCGGGGATTTCTCCTCGATCATGGGGCCCTCGGGCAGCGGCAAGTCTACGATGATGAATCTCATCGGATGCCTCGACACCCCGACCAGCGGCCTGATCGACATCGATGGTGAAAACACCGCCGGTCTCAACGAAACCGAACTTGCCTACATCAGGAACCGGAAGGTCGGTTTTGTGTTTCAACAGTTCAACCTGTTGGGTAAACTCACTGCACTGGACAACGTCATTGTTCCCTTGCTCTATGCAGGAATGTCGGTTCGTGAACGCAAGCAGAAAGCCCTGGATGCATTGGAGCGGGTGGGTTTGGCCGACCGACTCCATCATCGGCCGAATGAGCTTTCCGGAGGGCAGAAGCAAAGAGTAGCCATTGCCCGGGCATTGGTGAACGACCCGACGATTCTTTTGGCTGATGAACCGACCGGCGCATTGGATACCAAAACAGGCAATCAGATCATGGAGCTCTTTGAGGAACTGAACAGCGAAGGGCGCACGGTAATTTTTGTCACCCATGACCGTGAGCTGGGCATGCGTTGCCATCGACAGATCCGTATCCGCGACGGAAGGTTGGAGGAGTAGCATGCTGATCGAAAATATCAAGCTGGCATTCAATGCAATGCGCGGCAGCAAAATGAGAACGGCCCTTTCCCTGCTGGGCATCGTCATCGGTGTCGCCTCGGTGGTCGCCATCCTCACCATCGGCCAGAGTGCTTCGCAGAGCATTACCGAGAGCATCGCCGTCGGCGGCTTGGACATGATTACCATCTATCCCTCCTACGGACAACGTACTACAGGAACTTTCAACGAGGAGTTCTCCGATATGCTCATCCGCGATGTTGAAGGACTGCAGACCGTTCTGCCGCAAAACAACAGCAGTGCCCGTGTCCGGTACGGAAAGGAATCCATGAACGCATCGGTTGCCGGGGTGCTTTCCGACTACGGATCGGTATTGAATCTTGAATACGCCGAAGGTTCGTTTTTCAGCGATATGGACAACATCAACCGCCGACAGGTCGTAGTGCTGGGCTCGACGGTTGCAGAAACGTTGTTCCCTGACCAACAAGCCTTGGGTCAGTATGTGAGTCTGTTCCGCAACCAGGCAAAAAGTTATTTGGTCGTCGGGGTGCTTGAATCGAAGGACGCAACCTTCAACCTCTCCTACGACAACACTGTCTTTATTCCCTACAATACCTATGGTCAGAGATTTCTCAGAACCAGCGGAGTAGGAGCGTATGTGGTAAAAGTGCAGGAAGGGTATGACACCATTGAGGTTTCCGACAGGGTTACCGAATATTTGGACGGCATAGTCGGTACCGACGGATACAACCTTTTCAGCCCGGCTTCGCTTGCTGAAATGGCCGACCAGATTACGGGAACCTTCAGTGCCTTCCTTGCAGCCATAGCAGCGATCAGCCTGCTGGTCGGAGGCATCGGAATCATGAACATCATGCTTGTCTCCGTTGCAGAGCGCACGAAGGAAATCGGCATCCGCAAGGCTCTCGGGGCAAGTCCCAGTGTGATTCGCGGACAGTTCATCGTAGAGGCTCTCACCTTGACGATTCTCGGCGGCCTGCTTGGTGTTGCGTTGGGCTCGCTGCTCAGCTATGCGGTGACCAACCTGATGGATTGGTCGTTGCATTTATCCTACGCCTCGTTCATACTTGCAATGGGCTTTTCCATGTTTGTCGGTGTCTTTTTCGGGTGGTATCCTGCGATGAAGGCCTCCCGGCTCGACCCGATCGACGCCCTCAATTATGAATAACATGGGTGGGAGATGTACGGTTGAAAGCTAAACGAACTCGATGGATGATTGTGGATGCAAAGGAACCTTTCATTGTCATAACCAGCCTTGCATTTGCTTTCGTCGTACTCATTGCACTCGTAATTTTTCTCACCACTGCACTTGTGGAACGAGAGCAGCTTCGCATGCAAAGCGAGGCTGAACGGGCTTTCAACTCAGTGTTTCTTGCTCTGCAGGATAGTACCTCCAAAGCACTGAAAACCATGCAGGACGAGAATATCTCCGGTATTGGCGTGTACAGTTCCATGGGTCGCAAGGTTCTCAGCCTCGGCAACGTGCCCATGACCATCCCCCTTGATAGGTTTTCCACTTCGCATGATTCCTTGAACAAGAGTAATCCCAATACAGGAATAGCCACCTACAACCGTGAGACGGGGATGATCGAGTACATCCGTTTCAGCCGGCTCACCATCCTCCTCGATACCGGGGAGCTCACCCTGACCGAGAGCGGGCTGCTGCCCACACCCATCGATTTTCCCGATGTTCTCTACCTCCATTTTGATGGGCAGAGCTATCATCACCGCCTCGTGGTGATTACGGTGATCGGAATCATTTCCACGTTAACGCTTATCAGCTTGTTCCTGTTGGTACTCAGCATCTATCGCAACAACCGCCGGTACCGGGATGCCTTGACCAAGCAGGAGAGTCTGGTGAATCTCGGGCAGGCAGCCCGTACCTTGACGCATGAGATAAAGAATCCACTGAGCGCCATCACCATTCAGTTGGCTTTGCTGAAGAAGACGCTTCCCAAGCAGCATGCCGGGGATTTGCTGTTGATCGAGCAGGAAGTACAGCGGCTCACCCAGTTGACCAATAAAGTCAGTGACTTCTTGCGCAACCCGATAGGAACGCCTGTTTCTGTAGACTTGACTGAGCTGTTTACCTCCCTGATCAAATGCTTTGACAAGCCGATACGGTTTGTCAGCGAACAACGGGTTCAGATAGTGATTGACAGCGACCGGGCTCGTTCAATATTTGAGAATCTGCTCAAGAACGCTGTCGAGAGCTCCAACGATCACGATCCCCAGGTAGAGGTGCGCATCACTACTGATAAAAAAAATTTCGTACATGTTTTTGTCATGGACCGGGGGGATGGAATCCGTCTCGGTGATGCAAAGAAAATATTCGATCCCTTCTTTACCACAAAGATTCATGGTTCAGGCATAGGCCTATCCATCAGTCGGCAATTTGTAAAGGCCCGGGGCGGAAATATACGCTTGTACGCCCGCGAAGGAGGCGGTACCGTGGCAGAGGTCATCCTTCCACGGTCGCTCCATCCGGTGAAGCTGGTCGAAGAGGAAGTGAAATGAAGATACTGATAGTGGATGATGAACCAAATATTCGCGACTTGATGCATCGCTACCTGAGTCTGGACGGCATTGAAAGTGATTGTGCAGAAAATGGACTGTCCGCCCAGCGCATGCTTTCAGAAGTTGCCTATGATGCCTGCCTGGTTGATTTGAAAATGCCCGGCATGGACGGGCTTTCCTTGATCAGCTGGATCCGCAGTGAAGGCTTTCGCATGCCGATCATCATGGTCAGTGCGCACGGAGAGATCAGTGATGCGGTTTCAGCACTCAAGGAAGGAGCCCAGGACTATATCGTAAAGCCCTTCGACCCTGAAGAATTGGTGATTCGTCTCAAAAAATTGGTGGAAGCCCAGCATCTGCGCAACCTGGTGGAGAGCGAGACGAGGAACAACACCGATGAGGACAAACAGATTTTTGTCGGCGAGAGCTCCTCGATCAAGCGGATCAAGGAGGTAATCGGCAAGATTTCTGATACCAACTCCACCGTCCTGATCACCGGTGAAAGCGGCACCGGAAAAGAAGTGGTTGCCCGTGAGATCCATGCTTCCAGTCCTGTGAAGGATGGCCCCTTTGTGGCCATCAATATCGGCGGGGTGCCCGAGAACCTTCTGGAAAGCGAGCTTTTCGGGTATGAGAAAGGAGCGTTTACCGGTGCGGTTTCGCGCAAGACCGGTATGTTCGAATTGGCCAGCGGAGGCACACTTTTTCTCGATGAGATCGGCGATATGCCGCTCTCTCTGCAGGTAAAGATCCTGCGTGTGCTGCAGGACCGGAAAATCACCAGGCTTGGCGGAACCGCCGCCATGCCGATCAATGCCCGCATTATTGCCGCTACCAACAAGGATTTGGAACAGCGTGTCCGCGATGGTGTCTTCCGCGAGGACCTGTTTTACCGTCTCAACGTCGTGCGCATAGTCATTCCACCCCTGCGTGAGCGGCACGAAGACATCCCGTTGCTGGCGGCAGGAATCCTGAAGCGGCTCAATCGGCAGATGGGGCATAAAGTCACTGGTTTTTCCGCTGATGCCTTGGCCCTGCTGTGCAGCCATGAGTTTTACGGCAACGTCCGCGAGTTGGAGAACATTCTGGAAAGGGCTGTCATTTTCAGCAGCGGGGATGAGATCCAGAGTGACGACCTTGACCTGAGGGGTTCGGTCTCCCTGCACACCCAGTCCAAGGAGGAACCCAAGCTGTCCGATGCCGAGGCAAAAAGCCTCAAGGATGTGGAAATCGATGCCATCATTCGTGCACTGCACCGTTGGGAGGGAAACCGAACCCGTGCCGCCGAGGAGTTGGGCATCAGCCGCCGCACACTCATCAACAAAATTGCAGAGTACGATCTGCACCTGTAGAAGGAGCCATCAATGAATACGTTGCCTGCATGGGATCTCACTCCCATTTATCCTGGCTGTGACAGCAAGGAATTTTCAGAGGACCTTCACACGGTAGTAACGGAATCAAAGGCCTTGGAAGCAGATCTTGAGACTGGGTCATGTGATCTGAAACAGAGTATCGAGCGCTATGAGTTGGTTCTCGATTATCTGGAGAACCTCAACGCGTACAGTTCCGCCTGCCTGACCACCAATACATCCAATCCGCTTTTTCTGAAGGCGGTGAGTCAGGTGGAGGAGGCTTCCTTGGTAGTGCAGCATTTGGAGGTGCTGTTTCTCAACTACCTTGCCCAAAGGGGCGATGAGGTTGAAAAACGGACGAGCCAGGGCGGAGACCTCCAAGCGTACCGGTTCCCCTTGCAAGAGCTGCTTGAAGAGCAGAAGCACCAGATGGCCCCCGAATTGGAGGCCTTGGCCAGCGACCTCGCCCGGTCCGGAACCGATGCGTTCTCCCGGTTGCAGGAAGCCATGGGCTCAAGCATCCATACGCAGTGGGATGCAGAGACGGTGAAGACCGTGGTGCAGCTGCGCAGTGATGCCACCAATGCCGACCGCAATGTCCGCAAAGTCGCTTTTGAAAAGGAGCTTGCGCTGTGGAAGGCGTATGAGGTGCCGTTCGCTGCAGCATTGAACGGGGTGAAAGGGACGACGTTGACACTCGACAAGATGAGAGGGTTCGCTTCTCCTCTTGATCGTTCCTTGTTTGAGTCGCGTATCGACCGCCCGATTCTCGATGCCTTGATCGGTACCTTGGAAGAGAGCCTTCCTCTTTTCCGCAGGTACCTGAAGAAGAAAGCCCAACTGCTTGGACTTCCCGGTCTCAGCTTCTATGACCTATTTGCTCCAGTGGGAAAAGAGGCGAGTCATTTCACCTATGAAGAAGCCCATAGCTTCATCGTAAAGCAGTTCTCCACCTTCTCACAGGAGATGGGAGCCTTTGCCGATCATGCCTTCAAGGCTCGTTGGATCGACCCGGAAAGCAGGAAGGGGAAGGTAGGGGGAGCCTATGATACATCCTTCCCCTTGGCAAAACAGAGCAGGATACTATCGAATTTTGACTATACCTACAGCGGGGTTTCGACCTTGGCCCATGAACTTGGGCATGCGTGGCATGACTCGGTGGTCCTTCCCAAGAGCAATCTTCAGAGAACCTATCCCATGACGCTGGCTGAGACCGCTTCAATTTTCAGTGAGTTCCTTGTATTCCAAGGCTCGTTAGCCGAAAGCTCGGGCGAACAGAGATTGGCCTTGGTCGAGCAGTTTGTACAGGATGCCACGCAGGTCTGCATCGATATCCTCAGCCGTTTCTATTTTGAAACGGAGGTTTTTGCCAGAAGACCGGATGGAGAGCTGTCAGCGCTCGAGCTTTGCTCGATTATGGAAGAGGCCCAGAAGCGGACCTACGGCGATGGTTTGGTCGAGTACCATCCCTATATGTGGGCGGCGAAAGGCCACTACTACTCCTCGGATTTCTCCTTCTACAACTACCCGTATGCCTTCGGCCAGCTGTTTGCCTTGGGTTTGTACGAAAAGAGCAGGCATTCCGGTTCTTCCTTTCCGGCGCAGTACAAGACACTGCTCGCTGCAACGGGAAGCCTCAGTGCACGCGAGGTGGCTTCCTTGGTCGACATCGACCTGGCTGATAGGAGTTTTTGGGAGCAGGGGATGGCTGTTATTGCAACGTACATTGGGGAGCTGTGTGATGCGCCTCTTCATTGAGAAGCTGATAAGCGGAGGGGATGGACTTGCCATCGGAGAGGATGGAAAGAAGGTCTTTGTCGCCCGGACGCTGCCCGGTGAGGTGGTCGACGTCACCATCGATCAGATCAAGGGCGGCTACAACCTTGCCACCGTCGATGCACTGCTTGAGGCAAGCGGGCATCGCATTCAGCCTGCCTGTCCCTACTGGGACATCTGCGGTGGTTGTGACTTCCAGTATGCCGATGCAGCTTTTCAGGCTGTGTGCAAACAAGAAATTGTCCTTGACAACCTCAGCCGGTTGGGTGGTTTGGAACTAGGTTCTTTCCACCTTGAGCCGACAGTGACCGGGCCTGCCTGGAACTATCGAAACCGTGTACGATTCCATGTGGACTTGCCCAACAAGCAGGTTGGTTTTCTTCAGCGCAAATCATCAAGTCTTGTCCGCATCGAAGGCTGTCCCATCCTCACCGAGGGGCTCAATGCTTTGCTTGCAGACCCGAAACCCCTGTTTGAAGTAGCAAGAAAGGTGATGTTCGCCAATAAAGCGAGGAAAGGAGGGTACTTGGAAGTTCCCGCCATTGCCTCGGATGCAGATGTCTCCCTTCTGGACAAGGAGATCAGCCTTCGTGTAGGAGGGAAACACTTTTTTGTCACCAGCGAGGTCTTCTTCCAGTCAAACAAGTATCTGACCGCTTCTCTGGGTGAGTATGTGGCAAGCCAGGCAATAGGCGACACCGTCATGGACCTGTACAGCGGGGTGGGAACCTTCAGTGCGTTTCTTGCTAAAAAGGGAAGGCGTCTTATCGCGGTTGAACGGCAGGGACAATGTCTTCAGCTGGCAAAAAAACACCTTGATGCATGTGAGTTCTTTACCGATGCAGTGGAAGTGTGGGCCAAGCGGCAGAGCATCCAAGTCGATACGGTGGTTGTCGACCCACCCCGTACCGGGTTGGATGAGAGCGTACCATCCCTGATTGCTTCCTTCAAACCCGAGCGGGTTGTCTATGTGTCCTGCAACAGTGTCACTCTTGCACGAGACTTGCAACGGTTTGCCTGTGAGGGCTACACTACAACTGTGGTCAGGGTGTTCGACCTCTATCCCCAAACCTTCCACCATGAGGCGGTGGCAGTCCTTGACCGCAGGGAGAATCGAGAATGAAAGACGGGTTTATCAAGTGTGCTGTCGCCTCTGCCCACGTCAAGGTTGCCGATAGTCTGTTCAACACCCAAACGATACTGCTTCTCATGCGTCAAGCCGAACAAGAGCAGGTGCGCCTGCTTGTGCTTCCTGAACTGGTCACCAGCGCCTATACCTGTGCCGATTTGTTCCTGCAACAGACGTTGCAGACAGGCTGCCTCGAGGCAGTAGCGGCAATTGTTGAAGCAAGCAAGGAGTGTGAGCTGCTGTTGGTTTTCGGCTCCGCCTTGGTCGTTGAGGGAAATCTCTACAACTGTGCCGTGGTTGTCCATAAGGGCTCTATTCTTGGTGTTGTTCCCAAGCAACATCTGCCCAACTATCAGGAATTTTATGAGAAGCGGTGGTTTTGCACCCCCAAGGATGGAAATCGTGAGATAACGCTCCTGGGACAAACCACATGGTTTGGAACACGCCTGCTCTTCCAAAACAGTGAAGTTCCCGAATTTGTCATGGCCTGCGAGGTCTGTGAGGACTTGTGGGTCCCCGATTCTCCGGGCATCGGATATGCATTGGCGGGGGCCACCGTTATTACCAACTGCTCTGCCAGCGACGAGCTGGTCGGCAAACAGGAGTACCGGCGCAGCCTGGTGGCCAGCCAAAGCGCGAAACTCGTATGTGCATACTTGTACAGTGATGCAGGACAAGGCGAATCCTCAACCGATTTGGTCTTCACCCCCCACAACCTCATCTACGAGAACGGCGTACAACTGGGCGAGCAGTATGGAGTCACCGATGCCCTGCTCATTACTGAAATCGATGTACAGAAACTTGCACTCGAGCGCATCAGGATGCAAACCTTCAAATCGGATAGGAGTGCCTATAAGGCAATTTCCTTCTCTTGGAAGGTTGCAGCCTGTACGCTTACCCGGTTTATCGACAAGGCTCCTTTTGTTCCTTCCGATGAGACTAACCGCAGCGAACGATGTGAGAAGATCCTGATGCTCCAAGCCCTTGGACTGAAGCAACGTCTTGCCCACACCCAAACAAAATCGGTGGTGGTGGGGCTCTCCGGCGGGCTGGACTCAACGTTGGCCCTGTTGGTCTGTGTACGGGCTTTCGATATGCTGGGTTTGAGCCGAAGCGGCATCGTTGCGGTAACCATGCCGGGCTTTGGTACCACCAAACGCACCAAAGGCAATGCCGTACAGCTTGCCAAGGCCTTGGGTGTTGAACTGAGGACCATCTCGATTGCGAAAGCCGTCGCTCAGCATTTCAAGGATATCGGTCACGATCCTGAGGTGCTGGACGTCACCTACGAAAACAGCCAGGCACGTGAACGGACCCAGGTGTTGATGGATTTGGCCAACAAGCTGAATGCTTTGGTGGTGGGAACAGGCGACCTGTCCGAGCTTGCCTTGGGATGGGCGACCTACAACGGAGACCACATGTCGATGTATGGGGTCAATGCTTCGGTCCCCAAAACCTTGGTTCGCCACCTCGTCAAGCATGTCGCCGCCCAGAGCGATCCGGCCCTCGGGAAAGTCCTGCTCGATATTGTTGCAACACCGGTCAGCCCTGAACTGCTTCCGGCGAACAGCGATGGAACGATCAAGCAGGTGACGGAGGACATCGTTGGGCCCTACGAGCTGCACGATTTCTTTCTCTATTATGCCATCAGGTGGGGCTTCAGCCCTGCCAAGGTCCATCGTTTGGCAGTACTCGCGTTTGCCGGCGAGTATGAGAGATCCTTCATCCTTGCTTGGCTCAAGACGTTCTACCGCCGTTTCTTCAGCCAACAGTTCAAACGATCCTGCCTGCCCGACGGCCCGAAGATCGGCTCGCTTGCACTCTCTCCACGCGGGGATTGGCGGATGAGCAGCGATGCTGCTTGCACGATCTGGATGCAGGAACTTGAGGCTTTGTGAAGTTATAGCAAAATAGTACAAGAATTCAACAAAAAATTTCTCATTCTTTTGTAGTAATCGGTATTCGAGTGCTGTTATAGAGATGAGGAGTAATTACACCACATGCGAAACAAGTCTCTGGCCGTGTTGGTCATCCTGTGTTTGTTGCTGCCTGTCTCCGTTGGAGCGAGGAGCTTGTTGAACGTAAGTCTTGGCTTCGGAGCTGCCTACTCGCCTGATGAAGAAACCGGATTCTCATTAGGCATGGAAGATCCGAACAATTGGTTGTTTGGTGGAGAGGTCAGTGCCAGGCTCGCTTTCCTTCAGGCTCAGGCAATGATTTTCCCGATTCAGTGCAACGAAGAAGAAACAGGAATCCTGATGATCGGCATGGGGTCGCTGAGTTTGCCCATACTTGGTCCTTTGCTCTCTCTCGAATTGGGTGCAGGAGTAGGGGTGACCTATGTACCTACAAACAGTACAGTTTCTAAATCCTATTATGCACTTGCCCAAGGTGCAAAGGCTGATGCCGAGGATGTAACCTTCGGGGAAGCGGTTTGGAAAAGCCCTGTATACCTGCAGGCTGGACTTGGGACAGAAGTTGGTCCAATCACCGTGAAACTGAGATATTTGATGGAAAGTCAGAAGACTGTTGGGTCTGCTCTTGCTTCTGATGCATGGTGGGGCGCTTTTGCTATTGAAAAGAGGACTCTTTCCCTTGCGTTGGCTCTAAAAATGTTCTAGATTTAGAACATAATCGCTTATATGACAGGAAAACTGGCAAAAAGGGGTACGATATGAAGAGAAGATTCTTGGTCACATTGCTTGTCGTTTGTGTCTTGTTGCCTGCAGCTCTCAGTGCTGCAATCGTTGATTTGAGCCTTGGTGCTACAGCGCAGTACAACAAGAACCTCGAAGCAATCAAGACAGACCTGGACAACGAAGATTTTTGGCCCGGTCTTGGGGATTTTAAAAACTACACCATCGGTGCAGATGTGAGGATTAAGTTGCTCATTGCTGAAGTGGACGTAGTCGGTACTTTTGCAAATACCACTCGAGGTGGTGTTGATTACACTGAGATTTCCGCCCTGACCACCGCCGGTATCTCCATGGATTTGCTTGGGTTGGCCCGTCTTGGTTTTGGTTTGGGACCCCGCTTCCGCGTCCTGATTGATGACGCTGGAAAAGCCCAGGTTATCGCAAGCGATAATTCCACAGTAAACACTTGGGAGAACTTTGGTGATGCTTTTGTCAAGTCCCCTGTTGCCTATAGAGCAACGGTTGACTTCAACCTCGGTTCTCTGATGCTTGGCTTGAATTACACGCTCGACACTCTGTACACCTTCGAGAATGCCCAGGATGTGAACAAGCTTTTCGAAGCTGATTTGGATGATGGCAAGTTCGGTGTTTCCCTGCTTTTCTCTCTTTTCTAGTAACTATTCGATCATTTCCTCAGGCCCGGAGAAATCCGGGCCTGAGTTGCTTTTCTGCGACGTCCAAGTATGGTACATTTGCCTAGAGGAGTTCAGCCATGGCCAAGAAAGGTTTTTTTCATGCATTCCTGTCATCCATCATTGTTGCAATTCTTTCATTCTTCATCATGTACTTCTTTATTCCGAGCATGAGCATGCAGTTTCTCGGGGTGAGTTTCGCTTTACGAGAGGGTTCGGTGAACTCTCAGGTCCAGACTGCCTTGGAAGCATTGAGGGTGAATCCTGAGTTCTCCCAGGAGTCCTTCGAGCGCCTTCAGTCGCTGCTCTCCAGTCCTGAGGTACAGCAGAAGCTCAAGGATGCGGCAAAGCAAGGACAACAAGCACTTGAGGATGCAGTGAAGAACTTGTCGGATATGGCGAAATGAGTCAATTGGATGTCACATTTCTCGGTACCGGCACCAGTCACGGCATTCCCGTCATTGGCTGTTCCTGCCCTGTCTGCACCTCCTCCGATCCCCGGGACACCCGCTACCGTGCAAGTATTCTTCTTCAGCAGGCGGGAAGCACCATCCTGGTCGATACTTCTCCGGAGTTCAGGCTGCAGGCTCTCAGATCCGCTTTGCATCATCTCGATGCTGTGCTCTACACCCATGACCATGCCGATCACTTCAACGGCATCGATGACTTGCGGGTGTTTTGCAAAGACCGCAGTCTGCCTGTATACTGCAAGGAGGATGTGGCGCAGGCGATCCAAAGCCGTTTCAGCTATGTCCTCAACGGCGATGATATCGCCGGGGGAATTCCTCATCTGGATTTGCGGATTCTCAAACCGTATGAAGCGGTTCAAATCGGCGATTGCAAGGTCCTGCCCATACCCATCCTTCATGGGAAACGGGAGATATTTGCCTTTCGCATCGGCTCGTTTGCCTATGCGACCGACTGCAGTGAAGTACCCGAGCAGAGTATTGAGTACTTTGAGGGGCTCGATACCTTGGTGGTGGGTGCGTTGCGTTATTGGCCTCATCCCACCCACTACAGTGTTTTTGAAGCGGTGGCATTTGCCCGGAAAGTTGGTGCAAAACGGGTGTTCCTTACCCATTTGAGCCATGGACTGAGCCATGCCGGGCTGTCCGCTGAGTTGCCTGAGGGGTTTCAGGTGGCCTATGATATGCTGCATATAGCAGTAGGGAGTTGAATATGGACGAATTGTTTACAAACCAGGACTTCGATCAGGAGAAACTTGCCTTGGAGGCCAAGGATCGGGTATTGTCAGTGCCCCCTAAGCCGCAAGAGCCGAAGGCTGTGAGCCCCACCACACTCAGTAACCAGAAAAAACTCTATATCATCGATGGCTACAGCCTCATTTACCGCTCCTTTTTCGGGTTCTTTGCCAATCCGATCCGAGACGCCCAAGGCAATAATGTATCAGCAATCTACGGATTCTTCTCCACCTTGCTCAAGCTCATCCGCGAGTATAATCCCGACTATCTGGTGGTGGCGATGGACAGCATCGGACCGACGTTCCGTCACAGCTTGTACGAGCCCTACAAAGCAAACCGTGATGCGGCTCCCGAGGAGCTGCACACCCAGATTCCGCTCATCCAGAACATCCTCAAAGCCTTGAAGATACCCACGATAGAGATGCAGGGCTTTGAGGCCGATGACATCATCGCCACGCTCAGCGACGAGGCAACCCGCCATCAGATCGACACCATCATGTTTACCGGCGACAAGGACCTTCTGCAGCTGGTCGATGAACATACCTTTGCACTCAGGCCGGCAAAGAAAAATGAGAAGTTCTACCGCCTCATGGGGTGTGCTGAAGTAGAGGAAGAGTACGGGATAAAGCCGTCGCAGGTAGTCGATTACCTCTCCCTGCTGGGCGATTCCTCCGACAATGTTCCCGGTGTGAAGGGCATCGGGGAGAAGGGGGCTGCCAAACTTTTGCAGCAGTTCGAATCCTTGGAGGGCATTTATGCCAATCTCAAGCTCATTGCTCCCGGTTTGCAGAAGAAACTGGTCGAGGGTGAAGAGAACGCCAAGTTGAGCAAGCGCCTTGTTGAACTGAAACGAGACCTTTTCACCGTTGAGACCTTCGACACCGAGCAGTATTTGGTACGCGATGTGGATTACGATGCCGCCGTTCCCCTGTTTCAGGAAATCGGGATGCGAAGCATCATCAAGGAACTGGGAAGGGCCTCGAACGGAGACGGCGCCGCGCCTGCTCCTCCCAAGGCTGAAGTGAAGACGCAGGCCGGTACAGCTTCCTATGTGGCGGTTACCGATCTTGCCCAGGTCAAAAGACTGTTTGATGAAGCCGTACAGGCCGGTGGCGTGATGGCTTTCGATCTTGAGACGACCGGCTTGGATGAGATGACGGCCCAGGTGATCGGCTTCTCGTTCTGCTGGGTTGAAGGCACTTCCTACTACGTGCCTCTTGTACATGAAGGCAGGGAGCTTGTGGACAGGCGGCAGGCCAGGGACCTGCTCGATTCCTACTTCAGCACAGCCAAGCTGTCGTTGGTGGGGCAGAACATCAAATATGACTACAAGGTACTCAGCCAATGGGGCATCAAGGTCAAGAGCATGGTGTTTGACACCATGGTGGCTGCCTGGCTGTTGGACAGCACATCCGTCTTCAACATGGACTACCTTGCTGAAAAGTATTTGAATCACAAAACGGTCCGCTACAGCGACATCGTGCCCAAGGACAAGCTGCTCTCGGACATCCCCCTGGACCAAGCGGTCTTCTATGGCGCTGAGGATGCCGATATCACCTTCCGTCTCTACAAACTCTTTGCCGAGCTGCTTGCGGCACGCAATCTTCGCACGCTTCTGGATGAGTTGGAAATGCCGCTGCTTCGGATCATCGCCGAGATGGAGCTTGCCGGCATCTACCTCGAACGCAAGCTCATCGAACCGCTTTCAGCGGAATTCGAGCAGCGCATCGATGCTATACGCAGTCAGATTTTTTCCATGTGCGGCCATGAGTTCAACCTGAATTCGCCTCAACAGCTTCAAGAGGTGCTCTTTGTTGAACGAAATATTCCAACCGGGGCAAAAACGCGTTCCGGGTTTTCCACCTCCACCGATGTGCTGGAACCGTTGAGGGACAGCTATCCTGAGGTCGAGCTCATCCTTCAATACCGGATGCTCAACAAGCTCAAGACAACCTATATCGACAAACTGCCGCAGCAGATCAATGAGAAGACACAGAGGATTCATCCTTCATTCGCCCAGACCGGAACAGAAACCGGCCGGCTCTCCTGCAAGGACCCCAATCTGCAGAACATACCGGTCAGGACGGAGGAGGGCAGGAGAATCCGCTCAGCCTTTGTACCCAAAGCCGGCCACCTCTTCCTCTCTGCCGACTACTCCCAGATAGAGTTGGTGGTGCTGGCCCATATGGCCGACGATCCCGGCCTGAAAGGGGCGTTTGAAGCCGGTATCGACGTACACAGGTTCACCGCCAGCCTGATTTTCGATGTTCCGCTTGAGCAGGTGACAGCCGAACAACGAAGGATTGCCAAGACGATCAACTTCGGGGTCATGTACGGCATGGGAACCCACAGCCTGGCAATGGACCTGAAGATTCCCCACTCCGAGGCGAAGCAGTTCATCGAGCAATACTTTGAACGGTATAGTGCAGTCCGCACATTTGTAGAAGAAACCAAAGCAACCTCCCAAAGAACAGGATCGGTCTCGACGTTGCTCGGCCATGTGCGCACCATCACGGAGATCAACAGCCGCAGTGCCGTGGAACGGGCGAAAGCCGAGCGTATATCCGTCAATACCGTCATCCAGGGAAGCGCCGCCGACATCATGAAGCTCGCCATGCTTCGGGTCGATGCCATGCTCAAGGAGCATAAGCTGGGTGCCCGCCTGTTGTTGCAGATTCATGACGAACTCATTTTTGAAGTCCCGGAAGCCGAAATTGAACAGACCAAGGCTGTCGTCAAAGAAGCATTGGAACATGCAGTTGCGCTCAGTGTCCCCTTGCGTACGAGCATCGAGGTAGGTTCCAACTGGGGGGATATCCACTGATGCTGGTGATTGGAATCACGGGGAAAGCCTGTGCAGGGAAGAACGCATACTCCTCGGTTTTTGCATCGTTTGGGTTTCCCGTCGTGGATGTCGATACCTTGGGGCACGCAGCGTTGCAGACAAGCGAACAAAAGATTATTCAAGCCTTTGGAAGCGACATCCTGACCGGCGGGGCCATTGACCGGAAGAAGTTGGGGGCCCTGGTGTTCTCAGATCCAAGAAAGCTCAAAGTGCTGGAAAGCATCTCCCATCCCGAGATGGTTGAGGCTTGCAAGCACATGATCGACCAGGCGAGGCAGCAGAACAAAGAGGCAATCATTCTCAATGCCGCGCTGCTCGGCCGAATGGGTTTGGCCGACCTCTGTGACCATATCGTGTTCATTCAAGCCCCGCTTTTGGTCAGGTACCTGAGGGCGAAAGGCAGGGAGCGACTTTCCTGGAAGCGTTTTCTTGACCGCGAGCGTGCACAGAAGGACATCAATGTCGCCTCCCTGGCAGGGAAAAAACCGGTGAAGGTGTTGCACAATACCCGCTCAAGAACGTTAATTCATCGACAAGTTGCAACCTATTGTGCTACGATAGGATTACCGATTTCTCCACAGTTTTGAAATCGTGGCAATATGAGGGTTTGATATGAATAAAGCGGTTCGGATCAATGTACTGGTCATCACCATAGTGGTGACATTGTTTGTATTCGCAGGACTGTGGTTTATGCGTCCTGGTGTACCAAATGAAATCCTTGAGCAAGCAAGGCAGAGACAGTCCGTACCCCTGATGGAGGTTCAGCCTCCAGTCAAAAAGCCCTCTGTCCAAGACGTCTCAAATACCCTGGCCTTGGCCAAGGAACTCCTTCCCACACTCAAACAGGAGTTGGAAGGTCCGCTTGCGCAGTCCATCCGATCCCAGTTGCTTGCCGACCAGGCATTGGCCTTTGAGTTGTCCAAGTCTGTCCAGCCCTTGTTGGCCGAAGCTCTGCAATCACAACTGGGGAATTTCCGTCAGGAGATGGAGCAATCGATGCTTTCCAATCTTCAAGCCCTCAGGGAAAACCTGCAGGCTGATGCGGTTGCTAATGGAAATCAGATACAGTCGGTCATGTCGGAGGCGATTGCAAGCAACAAGGCAGAGTTGTTGAGCCTCCTGCCGCAGCTTGTTGATGCAAAGATTCCCCAGGTGGTGGAGCAGGTGGTCGCGCAATTGGAGGCAAACAAGGAAAGTTATCTTGCAAGCCTGCGAGAGAGTATTGCCCCTGCTTTGGAGGAGTCGGACTTGATTGCCTTGTATGACACTTATCGCAACCAGATTGTGCTCGACCTGGTGCCTGCTTTGCTGGACGAGATGGAGACGACTGTGAGGGAAGAGGTGAATGCCTATGTTGCATCCATGCCCTTGGTAAGGGTTCCTGCAGCTCCTACAGTGAAACGTCCTTCTATACAAGTACAGGCTCAAAGCGAAACGGCGCCTGTCGCCCCGGTCGTTGAAATTGCACCAGAGGTGGTGACGTCGCCAAGCGAGATGGAGACTGCTCCAATTATTCTCCAGGAAGAACCTGCAGAGCCCATTGCTGAACCTGTTCCCGTCCCCAGCGCTCCGAGTGTCGCACCCGCTGTCGTCCAGCCTGCAGAGCCCATTCCGAGCGCTCCGGTCCCAGCACTGGTTCTTGTGCAACCTGCGGCTCCTTCGATCCCCAAGACAGTGCAGACCACGGTGACAGTCGAGGCCCCGCCGGTACCCAAGCAAGGACAGCCCATCATTACGGTTCCTGTCTTTGAAGAAAAGGAGAAGGTGGTGTTCCTTGCTCCCGAGGAGTATGAGAGACAGCGTCAGGAGATACGAAACAAGGCTATCGAGGATGTCCTGAAGAGGATTGCGCCATAGAGTCGGGATAGGTTCTCGTTTCACCCTCTACGGTCCTGAAGGACCAGAGCCCGCAACCGGATTGTTCGGAGAGGTATCCTTGCATCAAGGGTACCTTTCCTCCTCCTTGGGGAAGGTCGATTGCATACAAAGGCATGGCCAGTCCGCTCAGGCGCTTCCTGAGCTCGGCCTCAATCGCCAGCCCCTCCTTGAGTGGTACCCGAAAATGCGCTGTCCCCGATACCAAGTCTCCTTGGAAGAGGTAGTAAGGCTTGATGCGGTTGAAAACCAAGGTGTTGCACAGCTCTTCCAGGGTGGAGACCTCGTCATTCACTCCCTTCAGCAGCACCGTCTGGTTCATTGCAGGAATTCCCCCATCAACAAAAAGCCTGACCGCCTCGATCGCCCGGGCTGTCAACTCACGAGGGTGGTTGAACTGTGTCATCAGATAAAACGGGGCGCTGTCGAACTGCTTGAGCATGGCGATCAAATCGGCTTTGATGCGCATCGGATAGGATGCAGGCATCCTGCTGCAGAGGCGGATGACCAAGTCGGGCCGTTTGTCCCTGAATGCTTTGATCATCTTTTCGAGTGCTTTGTTTGAAAGCGTGAGGACATCGCCGCCGGTAAAGAGGATTTCTTTCACTTCGGGATGAACATGAACGTAGGCTGCTGCCTGCTCTACCTGCTGTTTGGTGGCCGGTCCTTGGAAGGTGCCGGTAAAACGCCTACGGAAGCAGTAGCGGCAATGGAGGGGGCAGACATCGGTTGTCAAGAATGCCACCCGGCTCTGATAGCGGTGGATGAGACGGTCGGTAACGCTGTGGTCGACTTCTGCCAGCGGATCAAGGTGTTCTTCAAAAAGCACCTGTTGTTCCCGCCTGGTGGGAACAACCTGGCGGCGGATGGGATCCTCTGGGTCGTTCTTGTCGATGAGAGCAAGAAAATAGCAGGGAATTTTCAGAGGCAGGGAGGTAGGATCATCAGAGTCGAACAACCATTCATCCTCGGTGAGCGCTAGATGGGTGCTTAACGCTTCTTTGGATGTAATGATGGTTGACTGTCGGTGTTTGTGCATGACGAAGGTGTACCGTAAAGTCAGAATTTCGTCCAGAGCATGGTATAATACTCATCATATCGTAATAATTTCATGGTACACTGAAATCAACTGCACGCACAAAGGAGTTGTTGTATGGCCAAAGCACAAAAACGGGGTCTGAAGGGGTACTATCTGACCACCTTCCTCATCGGGCTCGGATTCTTCACCATGGGGTTGATGGATCCCCTGTATGACACCTATGTTCCGATTTTCTTGGCTCGCTATGTCGAGTCCAAAGCGCTGATCGGCTCGATTATGACCCTTGATAACATGTTGGCCATTTTCCTCATCCCTGTGTTCAGCGCCATTAGCGATCGAACTCATACGAGAATCGGCAGAAGGATGCCGTTCATCATCATCTGCCTGCCGGTGACAGCCGTTGCCTTCGGCCTGATTCCCATCGCGGCTCTGTACAGCGTTTGGTTGCTCATCGTCCTGGTTTTTGTGCTCAACCTGTTCAAACAGGCTGTCAGAGGGCCCGTTGTGGCGCTCATGCCCGATATGATCCCCGGTGATCTTCGCAGTGAGGCAAACGGGGTGATCAACACCATGGGTGGCATTGCGACCATCGTAGGGACTGTTGGTCTTGCCCGGTTGATGGATGTTCCGATCAATCTGCCCGGACGGGGCCCTACCAAGGATATCCTGGCATTTCCGATTTCTTCGATCCTGGTTTTGCTTGCAGTCATCCTGCTGTACTTCTTTGTGAAGGAGAAGAAGGCTGTTGTACATGAGCAGACCGAGAAGAAGGAGCCGATTTTGGCTTCTTTGAAAGTCATTTTCAGTGAACAGGACAAGAGCGCACTCTTCATCCTGTTTTCGTTGTTGTTCTGGTTCATCGGCTATCAGGGGATTCTGCCGTTTGTCGGGCTGTACTCGAAGGACATCCTGAAGACCAGCAGTGGAACGGCAAGCCTGGCTGCCGGCATGGTCGGCATTGCCTATGCCATCTTTGCCATACCCTCGGGTATTGTTGCCCATCGCATCGGGCGAAAGAAGACCATCCGCATCTCCCTTTCTGTTCTCGTGGTGCTGCTGGCGGCCATTTTCTTCCACGACCCGCTTACTGCGCACCTGAGTGCTGCGATTCGCCAATACACCTTCTGGGCGATGTTGTTCTGCTTCGGCATTTTCTGGGTGTCGGTGGTGACCAACAGCTTTCCCATGCTTTGGCAGATGTCGAGCTATCAGACAGTGGGCATCTATACCGGCCTCTACTACTTCTTCAGCCAGTTGGCTTCAATCATCTCCCCCCCGATTACTGGAGCGTTCATCGATTTCTTTGGGTTCAGGGCAATTTTCCTCTATGGATCGGTCTCCATGCTGATCGCCTTCCTCTTGATGGGCAGGGTGACCCGCGGTGAGCCGGAGGATGATGGGAATCAGAATTAGAATGTGATGACACCCAGGTGCTCAAGCAGGATTTTCAGCCCAATGAGTATGAGCACCGCGCCGCCTGCAATACCGGCTTTGCTTTGCAGGCGGTTGCCGAACCGGTTTCCGATTGCCACCGCAGCCAGAGAGAGGATGAAGGTGACAATTCCGATCAGGGATACGGATAGAAGAATATCGGTCTTGAGGAACGCCAACGTTATGCCTACTGCGAGCGCATCGATGCTCGTGGCGATGGACAACAGCAGCAGTTCCTTCAGATCGAGTCGATCGACCGTTTGAACAGGACAGGAGGGATCCTCGGTAAGGGTGTCATACAGCATTTTTGAGCCGATGACGGCTAACAGGATGAATGCGATCCAATGGTCGACTGAAGTTATGTACTGCTCGAACTGAATGCCCAGTATCCATCCAAGGAGGGGCATCATTGCTTGAAAGAAGCCGAAGAAAAGGGCGATTACCAAGGCTTGCCCGTAGTTGATGCGCCTCATTCTCAATCCTTTGCACAAGGATACTGTAAACGAATCCATGGCAAGACCGATGGCGACCAACAATAGTTCTAGGATTCCCAAACCAGATTTCCCCCTCAATTCATAGGGCAGAGTATAGGAGGTTTTGCAGGCTAGGACAAGATTGCCGGAAGAAATCAAAAATTTCCAAGTTTGTTGGAAAACCAACATACGCTTCTTTGGGAATGCTCTACAGTACGAGTGAAGGCAAGCAAGAGGAGAAGAAACGATGTTCAAGAATTTCAAAGCATCCGAAGTCCAAGTCTTTGCAGATCTGGTCCAGTATCAAGATGGACAGGTGGTCAGCAAGACATTTGCCCAGGACAAGCATCACAGCCTCACGTTGTTTGCATTCGAAAAAGGCGAAGAAATCAGTACCCACGCAAGCGGCGGGGATGCACTGGTCATCGCGTTGGACGGAGTAGGGGAAGTAACGATCGACGAAAAGAAATTCACTGTAAGAAGTGGAGAATCGATCCTCTTGCCCAGCAACGTCCCCCATGCCGTCTATGCACCAGAGCGATTCAAGATGTTTCTGGTAGTCAGCTTTTAAACTACGTTCGTAAGGAGAATATAAATGGATACCAAGATGTTCTGTTTCCAGTGTCAGGAAACCGCCCGAAATTTCGGATGCACCCAAGTCGGCGTTTGCGGCAAGCAACCCGAAACCTCCAATCTCATGGACCTGATGATCTGGGTGACCAAGGGCTTGAGCCAGATAACCACCAGACTCCGCGCCGAGGGCAGGCAGATCGACAAGGATGTGAATCACCTTGTCACCTACAACCTTTTTCAGACCATCACCAATGCCAACTTTGACGACGACAAAGTGGTGGAACGCATTCTCCTTACCATTGCGAAAAAGGAGCAATTGCTTGCTGATCTTGCAGATAAGAAGGACCTCAGTGCTGCCGCGCTGTTCAACAATGTCGATACTTCGACCTACGCAGAGCTTTCCAAGACCGTCGGTGTCCTTGCACAGAGCAATGAGGATGTCCGCAGTCTCAAGGAGCTGATCACCTACGGTTTGAAAGGTATCTGCGCGTATACAAAGCACGCCAACAACCTGATCAATGAAAGCGAAGAGCTGGATTCTTTCATCCAGAGGGCCCTCTCAGACCTGCTTGAAAAGAAGAGTGTCGATGAGTTGGTGGCACTCACCCTGGAGACCGGCAAGTGGGGTGTTGCAGGCATGGCCCTGCTCGATACCGCCAACACCGGCACGTATGGCCATCCCGAGATCACCAAAGTCAAGCTCGGAGTCGGCAAGAACCCCGGCATCCTGATCAGCGGCCACGACCTTCGCGACCTGGAGATGCTGCTCGAGCAGACACAGGGCACCGGAGTCGATGTCTACACCCACTCCGAGATGCTTCCCGCCCACTACTATCCCGCATTCAAGAAGTATCCAAACTTCTACGGCAACTACGGCAACGCTTGGTGGATGCAGAAGAAGGAATTCGAGTCCTTCAACGGCCCGATATTGATGACCACAAACTGCATCGTTCCTCCAGCCGAGTCATACAAGGCACGCCTGTTCACCACCGGAGCCACGGGCTTTCCGGGTTGCAAGCACATCAGCGGTTCAATCGGCGAGCAGAAGGATTTCAGTGAGATCATCGCGCTTGCCAAGACTTGTGCGGCTCCGACCCAGATCGAGGACGGGGAGCTGGTCGGCGGGTTCGCCCATGAGCAGGTGTTCGCCCTGGCCGACAAGGTTGTCGATGCCGTGAAGAGCGGTGCAATCAAGAAGTTTGTGGTCATGGGTGGTTGTGACGGTCGTTCCAAGAGCAGGGATTACTACACCGAGTTTGCAAAGGCTCTGCCGAAGGATACTGTAATCCTGACCGCAGGCTGTGCCAAATACAAGTACATCAAGCTCAACCTCGGTGACATCGGCGGCATCCCCCGCGTACTGGACGCAGGCCAGTGCAACGACTCCTACTCGCTGGCCCTCATCGCCTTGAAACTGAAGGAAATTTTCGGCGTGGATGACATCAACGATCTGCCGATTGCTTACAATATCGCCTGGTATGAGCAGAAAGCCGTCATCGTTCTGCTTGCACTGCTCTACCTCGGGGTGAAGAACATCCATCTCGGGCCCACACTGCCCGCATTCCTCTCTCCGAATGTTGCGAATGTGTTGGTTGAGAACTTCGGCAT
>NZ_DJGW01000090.1:14805-15800 GCF_002432845.1 Sphaerochaeta sp. UBA5836 | reverse complement strand
CAAAGGATTCGAAACCTGCTGTGTGGTGAAGTCGCTCCCATTTGAAGCCGCTTCCCGCCCATCCCCTGATATGATTCCCTTTTCCGGCAGGGTTTTCCCATCTCTTGCCGATATCCTCCTCTCTTGGTACCTTAAAAATGAAGAGAGGAGGCAGCAATGCACAGTACATTTTATCTTCCAACCAAAATCATCTTCGGTTCTCATTCGCTTGCGAAGCTTTCAGAACAGAAGCTTCCTGGCAAACGGGCCTTGATTGTAATTTCGAGCGGCACATCGACGCGTTCATTCGGATACCTGAAGCAAGTCCAGGACCAATTGGATGCCGCAAAGGTGTCGTATGAGGTGTTTGACAAGATTCTTCCCAACCCCATCCTCGCCCATGTTACAGAGGGTGCCAAGCTTGCAAGACAACAGGGATGTGACTTTGTCATCGGTCTGGGTGGAGGCTCGGTCATCGACTCGGCCAAGGCCATCGCAATTATGGCGACCAACGAGGGCAACCTGTGGGACTATGTCAGCGGCGGCAGCGGCAAAGGGAAGCCGATGCAGCACAAGCCCCTTGGAGTGGTTGCCATCACCACCACCGCCGGCACCGGCACCGAAGCCGATCCTTGGCTGGTCATTACCAAGGAAGAGACTCAGGAAAAAATCGGGTATGGCAATGACGATACCTTTCCTGTCCTGAGTATTGTCGATCCCACCCTGATGGTCTCGGTTCCTCCGCACCTTACCGCATACCAAGGCTTCGATGCTCTTTTCCACAGCACCGAGGGATATCTGAACACGATTGCAAATACGTTCAGCGACCAGTACAGCCTCGAGGCGATCAGGCTCATCGGAAAGAGCCTTCCCACCGCCGTCAAGGATGGCAGGAATTTGAAAGCTCGCGAGGATGTGGCGATGGCCAACACCCTGGCCGGCATGGTGGAAACCTTCAGCGGCTGCATCAGCGAACATTCGCTTGAACACGCAATGAGTGCCTTTCACCCTGAACT
>NZ_DJGW01000090.1:13274-14686 GCF_002432845.1 Sphaerochaeta sp. UBA5836 | reverse complement strand
ATGGACTTTGTACATGCCCTGGTTGACCTTCAGAAAGCTTGTGGTGTGGACGATTTGAAAATGAGTGCTTACGGCATCAGCGAGTCAGAGCTGCCTGCCATGGTGCAGAATGCCCGAGTGAACATGGGAGGCCTTTTCGGTGTCGACCCCATGACGCTCACCGATGAGGACTGCTTGAAAATCTATCAGGAATCGTTCAGGTAACCAACAAGCTTAGAACACAATACCCGCAACCAAGACGGCAAGGACGATCAAGGGAGCGGGTATTTTCTTTGTTGCAAGCACTACGACAGTCAGCCCGACAACGACGATATGCTCTGCTGTGATCCCGATCTTCTGCAACAACAGGATGGCGGCTGTCGTGATAAGACCGCCGGCGACCGCATTGATTCCTTTCAGTGATACCTTCACCGCCTTGATTCTCTTCAATTCCTCCCAGACAGGGTAGATGAAGAAAATGAGCAGTGTACCCGGCAGGAAAATTCCCACTCCACTGATCAAGG
Organism: Sphaerochaeta sp. UBA5836; assembly: GCF_002432845.1. Classification (NCBI taxonomy): domain Bacteria; kingdom Pseudomonadati; phylum Spirochaetota; class Spirochaetia; order Spirochaetales; family Sphaerochaetaceae; genus Sphaerochaeta; species Sphaerochaeta sp. UBA5836. The sequence continues at coordinate 14,183 of NZ_DJGW01000090.1, read as the reverse complement.
CTGCAAGGACTTGGATGACGGGCCCTTCACTTCTGGCTGCCATGCCGCCGGCATAGGCGCTGAAGCTGAACATGGGGCCGGGAAGCCCTTGTACAAGACCGTACCCGGTGAGGAACTGCTCGTTGGTCAGGTAGCCTTTCGTCTCCACGAGCTCTGCAATCATGACCGGTACCACCACCTGTCCGCCCCCGAAGACCAGGTATCCATACCGATAGAAGGCCTCAAAAAGGGTGACCAGAAGATTGTGCGTTGCCAGGGAGAGAAGCAGGCTGCCCAGGGCGAAGAAGACGAAGAGTATCAGATATCCATATGGTGCTCGTATGGTGATCTTGTTGAACAGGTTTTTCTCTTTGCTCGCAATAATGGAAATAGCTCCTCCGATCAGTAAAACGGCGGGGAAAATCCAGGGAGACCGGATAAAGTAGGTGGCCAGGGAGCCAAAGAGAAAGAGTGCAATGGTCAAGCTGTCGACAAGTACTTTCTTACCAATCCTGAAGGCCGCAAGAAAGATGAATCCAACTGCCATTGCTGCAATGAAGCGAAGGATGTCCTCCGAGATTTGATGGTCCTTGAGAAACTGGTAGAGGAAGGAGAGTGCGGTCATTCCCAGAATGGGAGGGAAAGCCCAGACAAACAGGGTGAGCAAGGCGAGAAGCGGTCCTCCCATCCGATAGCCGACTGCGGTAATGGTCTGGGTGCTGGTAGGTCCGGGGAGAATGCTGGTCAGGGCCAGCAATTCCACCAGCTCTTCTTCGCTCAGATACTGCTTCTTGCTCACCAGGTGATCGAGAAACACGCCAAAGTGGGCTTCAGGCCCTCCATAGGCACCGAGCGAACAGATGAGCACATCCTTGAGGAATTGTCTGTACGATACGTTGTGCATGGCAGCTCCTGTTGCTCGATGTTACA
>NZ_DJGW01000090.1:0-13175 GCF_002432845.1 Sphaerochaeta sp. UBA5836 | reverse complement strand
TGTCGGGGACAGGCAGTGCTCTAGGAGAGCAACAGCGAGGTTGTCGCAAGCGTCTCGGTCATCTTCAGCTTCAGATGTTCCACCTGCATGGCTGCACGGGTGTACTGCACCCGAATAGCCTTCACCACCTCGGATTTGAGAGGGAATGAAAGCAAGACTTCTTCGTATCGTCTGGCAAGTTCTTTCACCTGGGTTTCTGCCTTTGTATACTCCGTTTTCAAGATGGACAGCTTGGCGAGCACCCGTTCGAGGTTCATCTGCACAGCATGCTGGTAACCCTGTTCAAGCTCTGCAACCAGTGACTTGACCGGTACGATTTTCTTGATTCGGTACCCATTGGTGCCTACAAATACAAAACCGCTTTGCAAGAGGCCCCTGCGGGCATTGTTGAGGGCGATTGAGATGCAATAGTTGGCTTCTTGAGCTTTACAGGAGGAGAGGCACTTCCATGCGCAACGGAAAGGGGGGCGTTTTCCCTCCTCGCTGTCGGTGATGAAGGTGTTGCGGATGGCTCTGCCGGGCATTCCTACAGGGCTCTTGATCAAGCCGATCTGTTCCTTGGTGCAATTGACGTAGGCTTGTTTGAATCGAATATCGGCATCGCACTCATCGGTGGCAACAAAACGGGTGGCCATTTGAACAGCTGATGCTCCGAGGGAAAGGACTTTGTACACATCCCTGCCGCTGTAGACGCCTCCTCCTGCGATCAGGGGGATTCTACACCCCTTGCTCTCTTCAAAAGGTTTGAGGGCCTCAACAATCTGAGGGACGATGGCTTCCAATTGATAGGCGGGGTCTTCAAGCTGTTCTTCAGTGAAACCGAGGTGTCCGCCAGCCTTGGGACCTTCGAAGACCACTGCATCGGGAGTGTCGTTGTAGAGTTTTGTCCACATGCGGAAGATCATATCGACTGCACGGGCTGAGCTGACAATCGGGGCGACTTTCACATTGGCCTTTCTGAGCGCCTCAACGGGCATGTTCTTGATCGGCAAGCCAGCTCCCATGAAAACGATGTCAACCTTCTCCTCTATCGCTACATCCAGCAACTGATGGAAGTCGTTGACCGCCACCATGATGTTCACCCCGATAACCCCGCTGCTCAGTTCACGAGCCTTGCGGATCTCCCGCCTGAAGGCCCTGAGGTTTGCAGCCTGACCATCCTCATAGTAATCGGGTTCCAATAATCCGATGCCGTTCGCTGCAATGACTCCGATGCCGCCGTTGTTGGCCACCGCACTTGCAAGTGAGGAGAGAGAGATGCCGACACCCATCCCACCTTGGACGATGGGGGTGGGAGCAACCAGGTCTCCAATTTTCAATGCCGGCCAGGTAGTCCTGGAACCGAGAATACGTTGGATTGTCCGCTCGATGGGAAGGTAGGCCTTACAGGCCTGTACTTCTTCCTTTATCCGGTTCAATATAGTCGAGAGAGATGTTGATTTCATTGGCATTCCTTGGGGACGTGCAAGTCCTTGATCTTAATTTAACATAAATACAAAATTTGTCAAAGTGTATTGCTTAACTATCTGCAAGCTCTCTGAAGCTCTTCACATTCACCTAAGCTCTGAGTTAGTATCGAAGTACCAGGAGAAAAGAAATGGAACCTGTTGCTGACACAGAACGCAGGCATTCGATTGCCTCGCTCGACTCAAGCATCCGAAAGCTGGAAAAAGCCCTCTCCAGCGTGCAACAGAACGTCGCTTCGACCACCGTGGTTTCCAAGAGGCTGCAGGCTCTCAAGATTGGTCTTGCCGCTCTTCAGATGCGCTGGGAAAACCAGGGGTACCCGTATTCAGCAGAAGAAACCAAGTATGTATGCAAATATGTATTTCCTCTCAATTGATGCACAATGCTGCGAGGTATGCAAGGGTCATTTTCAGCTTTGGGGAGTGCAAATATACCAATTGGCACGCTTGCCTACTTGGATGACTTCCACCTGTGAAAAGCAGCGGTCCAGTTCTGCTTTGCACTCTTGGAGTTCCCTTTGTGCATGCTTGATGAAATAAAAGTAGTCACCCCCCTCCAGATACTCAATCAGGGAAGTGAGGACAGAGCGGTTTGCGTTGTAGTCGTGGATGATGACGTAGTGCTTTGCCACCCGGCTCATCTGCCGATAGAGGCTCTTTCTCATCTCTTCTCTCATGCCATGGGCGACATAGCTTGCAAGAACAAGATCGAACTCTTTGTCGGAGAAAGGCAGGGTTTTGGTGGCATCGGCTTGGACAAACGTGATTGCTTCATTCTTCCTTCTTGCTATGTCCAACATTCGGGCAGCAGGATCGACACCGGTAACAGACAAGCCTCTCTCGCTGAGAGCACTGCACAATGCCCCGGTTCCACAGCCGACATCGAGGGCTGTCTCATACTTGAGAAATGACTGCATGGCGGCAAGCGTTTTTACATACCGTCGTTTTTGATAGGTGAAAAACAGGGCGTAAATAGGAGCAATGAAATTGAAGAGGCCGGTGCTGTCCTGACGATTTACGGCTCTTTTTTTCATTGCGGCTTCTTCTTACGGTACGCTGTATCTTGAAGCGGCAACGAGGTACGGAACTTGCCGTCGTAACGGTAGTATGCATTCTGACACGCCGGGGCGGTGGGGATGGTGGTCAACTCTCCCACTCCCTTTACTCCATAAGCAATGGGGTGCTTGCCTGGTCCTTCAACCAGTTTCACCTCAAGCGGGGGAACATCAGTTGAACGCAAGAGGCCGAGGGTTCCATAGCGCACATCAAGCTGTCCCTCCTTGATCGGGAAGTCCTCGGTAAGGCCGAATCCAAGACCCATGACCACTCCCCCCTCTATCTGCCCGGTAAGTGCCTGATGGTTCACCACCTGCCCTACATCACACGATGCAACCACTTTCTCCAGTTTTCCCTGTTCATCCAGAATGACTACTTGAGCTGAGTAGCTGTACGCCACATGGCTGACGGGATGTTTCTTGGTGGAATTGATAGGATCGGTAATGGATGTATACTCTCCACTGAATTCTTGTCCTTCCAGCTCCTCGAGTTTCTTGGTTTGCAGTGCTTCCTTGAGCTTGAGTGAAGCCCGTCGGACTGCTTCTCCGGTGAATACCGACTGGCGGCTTGCCGTGCTGGTTCCCGAGTCGGGGGTGCGAAGGGTATCGGGGTCCTCGACTACAATCTGGTCAGCCTTCAAGGAGCATGTCTGGCCAAGCATCTGGGTACAGACGGTAGCCACCCCTTGGCCCATACAGGCTGCACTGGTACGGATATGAACCTTGCCGTGCTCCACCGAGAGAATACAGCGGCCTGTATCGGGAAATCCCACACCAAGCCCACTATTCTTGAATCCGCAGGCAATACCGGCACGCGGTGATGAGTAATAAGCATCCTTTACAGCTTCCAGGCATTCGATGATACCGGTGTCCACACCGGCAATCTGTCCGTTGGCCATGGTATCGCCGGGTTTGAGGGCATTGAGACGGCGGATTTCGTAGTAGTCCATACCTAGTTCATCAGCGAGCAGATTGAGATTGGCCTCCACAGCAAAGCAGCTTTGGGTGACTCCGAAGCCTCTAAAGGCTCCTGCTGGTACCATATTCGTATAGATGGCCCGACCGACAACTTCAAAATTTTGGAAATTGTAAGGTCCGGATGCATGGGTGCAAGCTCGTTGAAGAACCGGGCCGCCCAAGGATGCATAGGCTCCTGTATTGGCATCGATGATTGCGCGCATGGCAGTAATGCGACCGTTTTCATCGCAGGCAGTAGTCATGTCGATACTCATGGGATGCCGTTTGGGGTGAACCGTCAGGCTCTCCTGACGGCTGAGTTTCACCTTCACCGGCTGCTTGAGAACCCACGCAGCGAGGGCGGCATGGTGTTGTACGCTCATGTCCTCCTTGCCCCCGAAGCCACCGCCGACAAGCATGCTGTGACAATGGACCTTATCGGGAGGCAGCTGCAGCATAAGGGAAATCTCATGCTGTTCATCGTAAATGGATTGGCCCGAGGTATGAACCAGCACTCCATCTTCACCCTCGGGAAGCGCTACTGCACACTCAGGTTCCATGAAGGCATGTTCGGTATAGGGAGTGGTGTAGACTCGGGTGATTACATGCTTTGCTTTCTTGATCGCCTCGTCCACATCACCGCGCTTGATATGCTCGCTGCTGAGGACATTGCCTCCGGCATGCAGGTGCGGGGCGTCGTCCTTCAAGGCTTCCTGCATGGAGAGTACAGGTTGTAAGACCTCATAGGAGACCGTAACAAGAGAGGCAATTTTCTCAATGGTTTCAGGATCCTTTCCCACCACCAGACAGATGGCATCCCCGGTATAGCGCGTGATTTCTCCGACGGGAATGAAGACCGGCCAGTCCTGCTTGATGTGTCCGATGATGTTGTGTGGAACATCGGCGCTTGTCAGAATGCGGACAAAGTCGGGATGCTTTTCAGCTTCGCGGCTGTCAATGGAAAGCACCCGCGCCCTCGGATGGGCCGAACGTACCGCTTTGGCATGCAAAAGCCCGTCTATGCGCAGGTCATCGGCATAGAGCCCTTTGCCAAGGGCCTTGATTTTTGCATCGACGCGCTGGTAGCGGGTATCGAGCCTGGGCTCTTCGTTGTGATCGGGAACAGTGAGGTTCTCCCGAAAATAGGTGGCGGCCATCAAGATGGCCTCCTCAATTTTCTTATAGCCGGTACACCGGCAGATATTGCCCTTTATTGCTTTTTTTACATCTTCCAGGCTGGGGTCGGCATTTTTATCCAACAAGCTCTTTGCGCTGATGATCATACCCGGGGTGCAATAGCCGCACTGAACAGCTCCTGCTTCTGCAAAGCAATAGGAATACACTTGTTGCTCACGTTCGCTCAGCCCCTCGATGGTGGTTACCGATTTCCCTTCAAGCTTGGAAAGAGAGATAGTGCAGGCTTTCGTTTTTACCCCATCGACCAGGACGGTACAGGTACCACAGGCACCCTCGCTGCACCCATCCTTGGTGCCGGTAAGGTTAAGGTTCTCACGGAGGAATCGAAGTAATTTCTTGTCCTCTCCATCATATTGTACAGGCTTTCCATTTACGCTGAATGCATACATAGCGTGCTCTCCATTGTCTGTTAAGGGTGGGAACAGGTGCTAGCCGCTTAGCGTCAGCATCCAAGAAGGGATGCCACGGTCTGTGATGCTATACGTTCACATTGTTTCGATGTCTTGTTGAAAAGTCAATATCTTGTTGCAGTATAAGACTTTTGTTGCATTATTTTGTTGCAGGAGTTCCAGTGCAAGGAACAAAGGCAGGAAAATGCAACAATCACTCCTGCCTTTGTTTCAAAACCTAAATTCGCTTCTCCCGGTTGAAGGGTTGCCCAAGAGCGGTCGGGCCGAGCAACTGGCTCTCCCTGCTGAAAGCAAGAACAACGATGACCATGACATACGGCAGCATGACGGCGAACTCATAGGGGAAATTGATTCCCTGTCCCTGAACGGCCAGCTGGAAGGCTTGCGCCAGACTGAACAGCAGGGCCCCTCCCATAATCTTCACCGGATGCCAGTGACCGAAGTAAACCAATGCTACAGCGATGAACCCACGGCCGGCGATGATCTCATCACTGAACATTTTTGCCTGGCAGAGGCTCAAGTAGGCTCCGGCAAGACCAGCCAGGGCACCACCGACAGCCAAAGCCTGGTAGCGCACCTTGTTGACTTGGATGCCGATCGAGTCGGCGGCCCTGGGGTTTGTTCCTACCGCCCGTACCCGCAGCCCCCAGGGGGTCTTGAAGAGGATGTACCAAGCGACAGGGACAAAGAGGAACGCAAGATAGACCAGCAAGTTATGACTGAAGAAAATCGGACCGAGGATGGGAATCTTGGAAAGTCCGGGGATTGGAAGGTTGCCGATGCCGGGAACCGATTGCGTTCCGCCGATGAAGTGGCGGAACAAGGTTCCTGCCGTACCGACTCCGAACATCTGCAACCCGATGCCCGCTATACCCTGCGGAGCACGGAAAGTGACTACGACAAACCCGAAAAGAAGGCCGAAGAGTGCACCCACAGCCATCGCCAGCGCCAGGCCGAGAACGTTGTAAATGCCCGGGGTGGGGCCGCCTTGTCCGATGCTGTACGGAATAAGCATTCCCAAAAAGGCCCCCATGGCCATGATGCCCTCACAACCAAGGTTGAAGATGCCGGATCGCTGGTTGAACATCTCCCCCAGGGAGGCGATAAGCAAGGCGACGGAGAAGGGTATGCCCAAGCTTAGGATGTTTACGATGAAGTTCATGCTTCCACCTCCTTGGATTTGCTGCTTCTTTTCTGCACTTTGCGCCAGACCTTCTCCATGAGATAGGGATCGGCGAGAACCATCTTTGTGGCAACGATGACGAGGATGATGATGCCCTGCAGCACATTCACCATGTTTGCAGGTACACCAACCATGCGCTGAGTCATATCGGCTCCAACGATCAGAAGGCCGAAGAAAAATGAGGCGGGAATGATTCCGGCCGGATGCAGGCCTCCGAAGAGGGCTACGACGATGCCCGAGAAACCGTAGCCGCCGGTAATTCCCTCGATGGCCCTGCGGTGGACGCCTGCAATTTCAATGGCGCCTGCCATACCGGCAAAGGCACCGCTGATCACCATGGCGATCACCAGGTACCATGTCACGTTGATACCGCCGTACTTTGCCGCCCGGCTGCTGGCCCCTGCTGCACGCATTTTATATCCGTAGCTGGTTTTCCACAGCAACAAGTAGATGAGCAGGGCGAGGATAAGGGCGAAGAACAAGCCGGTATGCAATCGGGTTCCGGGAAGGAATCGGTCCAGCCAGAGATTGCGCGAAAGGCGCATCGACTGGGGGGTGCCGCTTCCCATGGTGAGTTCGGCGGGGTCGAGCATCGGACCGCGCAGCAAAAAGGTATAGAACTGGGCGGCGATGTAGTTGAGCATTACGGTTGAAAGCAGCTCGCTGACCTGCAGCTTCGCCTTGAGAAATCCAGGAATGAAACCCCAGACTCCGCCGCTGATTGCCCCGGCAAGGATTGCCATCGGCAGCAGGACCGGCTTGGGTAGCTCGGGGAAAGCGAGGGCTACAGCAGTGGTTCCCAAAATTCCCATAGCCATCTGGCCTTCAGCCCCGATATTGATGATGCCGCTGCGATAAGCAACCGAGATGCCCAACGCAATAATGGTCAGCGGTATCGCCCTGAGAAGCACCTCGCTGAGCTGCAAGGTGGTTTTCAATGGTTCAAAGAGGATGACCCGATAGGTTTTGACTACATCGGCACCGATGGTCATCAGGATAATCGATCCAATCGTCATTGCTGCCAGTATGGCCAGAATGATGATGGAAACCTTGTAGAGTACCTTAAACTGTTTGGTCATCTTTCACTCCTGCCATCAAGATTCCCAGGCTGCGGCGGTTGGCATCCTTGCGGTCCAGAACCTTTTGGATCTGTCCCTTGAAAATGACAGCGACGCGGTCGGAGAGGTCAAGGATCTCATCAAGCTCTTCGCTGATGAGCAGTATCCCGATTCCCTCCCTTCGTTTCTCCAGAAGCTGCTTGTGGATGAATTCGGCAGCCCCGAGGTCCAAGCCTCTGATCGGGTAGACGGCTATCAGGAACTTTGGTTTTCGGGAAAGCTCGCGGGCAAGGATGACCTTTTGGATGTTCCCTCCCGACAACGATCCTGCTGCCACAGCGATGTTGGGGCTGCGGATATCGAACTTCACCCTCAGATCATTGGCATTCTTGTCGATTGCCTTGTTGTTGAGGAAGGAGTGCTTGGAGAACTCTTCTCGCTCGGCATCCTTGAGGATCAGGTTCTCCTTCAGCGAGAACGAAGGCACGATTCCCTCGGTGTTACGCTCTTCTGGAATGTAGCCCATCCCTGCCTGGATGATGTAGTGCGGACTCTTATTGGCGATATTCTCCCCGTAGAAGATGATCTCTCCGCTTTCCACCTTGCGCAGTCCATTGATGGCCTCGGCAAGCTCGCGCTGCCCGTTGCCTGAGACACCGGCAAGGCCGACAATCTCTCCACAGCGGATTGTCAGGTTCAAGTCCCTGAGGGCCAAAAAGCCTCGATCGCTCTTGACGTTGAGGTTCTTGATATCCAGCACCGGCGTCCCGTTGCAGGAAGCCTCCTCGTTCAGAGGCAGTTCAACTTCATGGCCGGTCATCAAGGCGGCGATGTCGGAAGGGGAGTGCTCATTGGTGTTCCCTTCAAAGACCACCGCTCCATGGCGGAGTATGGTGATCTTGTCCGAAAGGTCCTTGACCTCCTGCAGCTTGTGGCTGATGAAGATGATGGACAGTTCACTGCTCATGCGCTTGAGCAGCACGATCAGATCATCGGTTTCCTGGGGCGTGAGTGCACTCGTCGGTTCATCGAGGATCAGAAAGCGAGCGCCAAGGCAGAGCGTCTTGACCAGCTCGACACGTTGCTGCTCGCCAACGGAGAGTTGCCAAATATAAGCATCGGGATCCACGAAAAGCCCGTATTTTTTCGATATTTCATCAATGCGGTCCCGGACCATAGCCAAGTCGAGCTTGAAAAACGACCAAGCCTGTTTGTAGCCGAGGGCGATATTTTCCAGAACCGTCATATTGGGAACCAGCATGTATTGCTGGTGCACCATGCCCAAGCCTGCGGCAAAGGCATCATTGGGGGAACGGAAGTGTACTTCTTCCCCGTTGATGAGGATTCTCCCCTCATCCGGCTGGTACAACCCCATCAGGATGTTCATCAGGGTGGTTTTGCCAGCGCCGTTTTCGCCTACCAGTGCCAAAACTTCGCCCTCTCCGATGGAAAGGGTGATGTCGTCACTCGCCAAAACGCCGGGAAAGCGCTTGGTGATGTGTTCCATTCTGAGGCTTGTGATCTTCTTTGTAGTGAGTTCCATGGATTACAACCTCCGTGGGGATTCGAAAAACCAGTCATGCAGGGCTTTCCTGCATGACCGGCAGGGATGCACGATCAAAGCTTGGAGTAATCTACGGAAGTGTAGTTGACGGTACCGGGCTTGGCCTTGAAGGAAGCAATAGCTTCGTTGACCTTGTTCTCAATGGCGCCGGTATACTTGTCCTTCAAAGCAGCGTTGAATTGGAATACGAATCCGCCGTTGTTGAAGTTCATGGGAATGACTTCGCCGCCCTTCACGCCCTTGTCGAGTTTTTCGACAAAACCGACGATGACCGATGCATAGTTGTATGAGGAAGCTGCAATTACCTTGTAGCCTTCGGCGATGTTGATCTGGGCGATATCCTGACCAACCCACCAGATGTCCTGACTTCGGTAGTCGGCAACTGCGCGCAGGGCTCCGAGAGCCTGCTGGCTGGAACCGGTCAGTACGTCGGCACCGGCCCTGATCTGGGACTGGGCAATCTCACCGGCCTTCACGAAATCGCTGAAGGAACCTGAGTGAGCGACCATGACCTTGGCCTTGGGATTGACAGCCTGTACGCCGAGGACGAATCCGCGGTTGTACCGGGCGGCATCACCGGCGTCGACGGGGCCGACCAGACCGATGATATTCTTCTTGGTGGTCATGCCGGCGATGAGGCCGGAGAGGTAACCGGTTTCTTCACTTTCGGGCATGTAGGTGAAGACGTTCTTCGGTCCGATCTCTGCAGAAGTACCGAAGGCAAAGGAAACATCTGGATACTCTTCAGCCATTTCAAGGATGAGGTTCTTGTACTGTGCCCCGTGGGCGATGATGATGTCATACCCCTGGGCGACATACTGGCGGGCGGCGGAACCTGCATCGACAGGCTTCATCTTCTCGGTGTAGCTGTACTCGATGCGGCCGGGAAGCTGCTTCTGGGCTGCGAGAATGCCATCATGCATGGCCTGGCACCAGCCCTTGTCGTCAATGGTGTTTTCAATGATCAGTGCAACCTTGACTACGTTTGAGTCCTTTGCGGCTGCGGGTGCTGTTTCAGCTGCACCGGCTGCAAAGATTGCAGAGCCAACGAGCGCGAGACAGAGCACGATTGTCAGAATCTTTTTCATACAAGTTCTCCTCTGTAAATATCCATCCCGCCAGAGCGGGATTTGAAGCTTGATTCAGTATAGAGTGAGAAAGTTTGGCTGTCAAAAGAAATTGCGCGTTTTGCAGTAAATAATTATCTAGTTAATTACGCTAAGTATGATTTTTTACCAATAAAATTGCGAAATTTCATAATTTATTGTTGCAAATTTAGCGATTGCTCAATCTGTGAAAAGTTCTTTGCACCAACAATCTGGGCTGAAAACCTAGAAAATCGTACCCGGTCGGACCGTTTTTGCGTTCTTTGTTGCAACCTTTGTTGCGTACTCTACGGCCTGTTGCAAATTTGTACCTTTGTATAAGGACACCGTCAGGGCTGCGCTCAGACTGTCTCCGCACCCAATGGTATTTACTGCATTCACACGCTCAATCGGTACAGAAAAGAACTTGGCTGCCTGCACCCACGCATCCTCTTTGCCCCGAGAGAGCACGGTTGTCGTATGATAGGAGCGATAGATATATTCCAAAACAGGCTTGATTGAGATCTCGATCGAGGCCGTATCCTCCTGTTCCCCGACAGTCCGACCGAGGAACGTTTGGGCAGCCTCGCTGAGGTTTGGTTTGATGACATCCGGCCCGAAGGGGAGACAGCGCTTCAGGTCTTCTCCCTTCAAATCGAGCAGTACAAACAGTCCTCGTGTTTTTGCTTCCTTGACAAAATCGGCATAGAGGTTGGGCGAGTACCCGGGCGCCCGCGTTCCACAGATGATGAGGGCATCGCTTCTTTGGAGTGCTTCGCTGTAGAGGGCTCTGATCGGCTCTTCAGTGCTGCTGTCGACCGCATACGGTTCTTCCACCAGTTCGGTGGCCTTGCCATCGGCAAGTATGGTGGTACAGGTTCGAATCTCACTCTTGCTGTCCGCCCAAATAATTTCCACCTTGTCTTTCCTGCAAAGGTTCAGCATCTCCTCGGCCCGCGGTCCTCCGAGGTGGGTGAGCAACATACTCTGCTCTCCCAACTGGCTTACGATGCGGGCTGTGTTCATACCCTTGCCCGAGGCATCGAGATAGTGCTCAGAGGCACGGTTTACTTCCCCGATCTTGAAGGAGGTAAACCTCAGTGTATTTTGAAAGGTGGGGTTCAGGCAGACAGTCAAAACTTTCATTGAAGCTGTACCAGAATGCTGGCATGCGCCGGTTCGAGTTTGCGGTAGGTCACCCCGGTCTGGTCGAACATCCACTTGGAAGCCTTGGTGTTTTCAGCCTCGGCATACTTGTCGGAGAGGTAGACGACCTCCCTGATGCCGCTTTGGATGATTGCCTTGGCACATTCGTTGCAGGGGAAGAGCCCGACATACAGGGAGCAACCCTTGAGACTACTGCTGATGGCGTTTAAAATTGCATTGAGCTCGGCGTGGCAGACATACGGATACTTGGTGTCCAGCCAAGCTCCTTCGCGTTCCCAAGGGACTTCGTCGTCATTCACTCCTATGGGGAAGCCGTTGTAGCCCACTCCCACAATCTTATGATCGGGATTGACGATGCAAGCCCCCACCTGGGTGTTGGGGTCCTTGCTGCGCATGGACGAGAGGACGGCTACGCCCATGAAGTATTCGTCCCAGCTGATGTAGTCCTTACGTTTGGGCATTCTGATTCTCCTGTAAAAACTCCAAAATGGTATCGGTCAGTGATGCTTGGATTGAGTGGTAGGAGAGCAGGGCATGACGTGAGTGGTTGTAGTCTCCCATTTCAGTGGCCAGAAGACGGAAAGCCTTGCTGTTCTGCTCCCGTTCGATGATTTTCAGGTTTTTGAACGGTATGATGCGGTCGTTGACATCATGAATGCTGAAAAGCGGGCAGGTGATTTTACCCAAGTCTTTTCTTACCTTGCCCATGGCATGGACCAGGCTGATGCCGGGCCGGATGAATAATCCCCCGTAACCGTACCAATTGTCTGCACCATCGTCCCCCTTGCCGTTGCCTGCAACGATATGGGCGTTTATGGAAGCAACGAACAGCGAAAGGGTGCGTGCGAAGTACTGCCGCCAATCGGTGAAAACCCGCTCCTTGATGCTGTTGTAGACCACCGGGGCTGCGATTGTAACCAGCTTGTCAGGTGCTTTGTCCGTGTTGCAGTAGAGCTCGCCGAGCTTGAGGGTCATCATGCCCCCCATGCTGGTGCCCAAAACATACAGTGTTTGATACCTGGATCGAAGGTCCTCGTAATATCTGCAGAGGTAGTCGAACCACTGGGTGAAGGTGGTCTGCTCCAAATCCTTGGGATCGGTGCCGAAACCCGGCAGCAGCGGAACATATACGTCAAACCCTGCCGATTTGAACCGCTGTGCACTATAGCTGTACATCGCAGGAGTGGTCGGAAATCCATGGACCATAAGGATTGCAGTAGTGCTTCCTTGAGTATGGATTATACTTTTTGCCTCTTCGCAGAACACCTTCGATTCATCGGTTGTCAGCATGTGTGTCTGCTTGTCCCGGTACCCGACGAGGGTGGTGTTCCAGAGCACGAACAAAATGAGCAACAATACAATACTGATCCACATACTCAGTACTATACCCTACCACGAGGATGAAGAAAAGCAGGAATTCAGGGGGATGGGGGGAAGGACAGAGCGTAAAAGCGGTGATATGCTGAAATCATGCATACAAAAAGAGTGATTCTGTCTGGTTTTTTATTGGTAGCCCTTCTCCTGCCGGTATTGGGTGATGACGTATTTTCTTCGTATGACCAGGCGTTGGGGGTGCAGGCGGGGCGGCTTGCCGGAATCGGAGCCAGCTATCAAAAGTGGTATCCAGCGTTCGGGGTCCAGGTGGCAGGAGGGGCATTCTTCCATCCGAACATGGAGGAAGGACGGGACCGTTATGCCTGCAACATCGGCTCCGAGGTCCAACTGCCCCTGATAAGCCATACCATCAATTCATTTCTAGCCGGACGTGTATACCTGGTTGCTGGTCTTCATCATCGAAGCTATCAAAAAGCCAAGGATAGTGGCGGCGGGACATATGTGCCGGATGAGGTGGTGGTGCAGTTCGGAGCAGGAGCTGGTTTAGCTGTGGAGACGGTGTTGTTCGAGCACTTTTCCCTGACTACCGAGTTCGTCTATGTCGGGCTGTATACCGTAGAAGGGTCTTTGGATCTGGATATGTACCCGCAAGTAGCCATCCGCTATAGATACTAAAAAAAGGCTGTCTCACACCTGGT
>NZ_DJGW01000064.1:2036-6388 GCF_002432845.1 Sphaerochaeta sp. UBA5836 | reverse complement strand
TCTCTACCCCTTGCTGCTCTTTCGGGGAATCAACTTCGACTGCAGAACATGCTGGGTTTTGGAGTAATTGCCGGTATGGATCACCTGTTTGAGAAGGCTTACTCCCAGCATGCCCATCTCCTGTAGAGGAAGCTCAAAGGTGGTGATCGGAGTATTCCAGAACTCGGAGAAGTCGCGGTTGTCAAAGCCAACCACCCGTACCTGGTTTGGTATGTGGATGTTCATTTTCTGTAGTGCTGAAATTGCACCGGCTGCAATATAGTCGTTGGCACAGAAAATACCATCTGTTTGGGGATAGTCCTTCATCAGTTGCTCGGCTGCATCAAACCCATGGCTGAAGTCGTAGTTGCCATAGTAGCCGTCTTTTGGCATCTGCAGATTCAATTCCTTTACCCTCTGGCTGAACCCCTTCAGACGATCCTGCACAGAGAGGCGGTCCTCAGGACCACAAATCATCGCAGGGTGGCGCATACCACAGCCATACAGATGCTCCGCCGCCTGATAACCCCCCGTCGTGTTATCTACTACGACGCTGGTCATCTCCTGGGCTGCCATATTGATGGAAACAATGGGAATATCAGGGTTCTGGGTATCGAGATTGAACTCCTTCCAGACGGGAATATGGTGGCAGAACAGAATGCCCTCCACCTTATGACTCTTCAAAAAGTTGTATGCCTTCTTCAAGTCATTGCCGAACTCAACACCGCTGACGAAGAACAAGGAGTACTGACCGCCCGATAATCCATGCTCGATACCCCGCACTATCTGGTTGACGAATGTCTCGGTAATATCGGCTGCCAAGCATCCGATGATCCCCGAGTTTCCCCGCTTCATACGCGATGCATTCCAGGAAGGAACGTAGCCAAGCTGCTCTATCGCCTCAAGCACCTTCCTGCGGGTGGCTTCCCCGACAGGGCGCTTCCCATTGAGGGTATGCGTAACCGTAGCAGGAGAGACGCCGGCAGCCTTCGCCACATCTACAATCGTTACTACATCACGCATACATCCTCCTTTAGGCAAGTGTAAAGCCTCTTGTAGTCTTTGTCACCCGCTTATTGCAACTACCATATGTTCGCCTTCCTTGAAAGTGTCAGGGTCGAACGAAAACTGTGAGACTGTATATCCTTCAGGCACCTTGATGGTAAAGATTCGCTTCTTGTCGATTGCCCCAACTTTCTTGGTAATCACCAGGGAGTGGTCAGTTACTTGGAACTCCCACCTGTTGTACCGCTTAATGGCAAGCTCAGTACTCCCATCGTCCTCAAAGTACGTGGACTGTACCTCTTTACCTGCTGTCTTGCAGGGATGGACCAAGAGCTCCACCTTCTCAAACACACCGCTTTGGAGGTGTGTCAGACCGGGGGCGGTCGGAATCACCGACCCCTCCTTGGCAAACCAGAGACTCTCGCCTCCAGGAGGATAGGGGAGTTCGAGGTTTGTTCCTCCCTCAAACGCTGTTCCATCCTTGCTGTACCACCACAAGCCCTGAGGGAGGTAGACATCAGCTTTGTCTTTCCCCTTTTCAGTAACCAAGACCTTCAGGATATGTGGTCCGAACAGACTGTTGACCTCATCACCCTTGATGGTTTTGTCGTCTGGGAACTCCAGACAGAGCGGGCGTTCGATTGGAGAGCCTTCGGTTGCCGCCTCAAAAGCACAGGTATAGATATAGGGCATGAAGCGATAGTGCTCAAGAATGAGGGAGCGGATGTGGGGCAAAGCGCTCTCATAGGACCAAGGCTCGGTAGGATTGCCGTCCTCGCGCCAGGAGTGGATTACGAACCGGCCCTGAAAGACCGCCGACTGAGCCGAGCGTACCAACAACTCTTCCTCCGGAAACGCTCCAAAGAAGCCTCCCAAGTCATGGCCGAAATAGGGAAGGCCGGAAAGGCTGAACCCCTGACCCATATACTGGTTGTACTTTAGTGTTTTCCAGTCGCTGACATTGTCACCCGACCACGTCCTGGCAAAACGTTGAAGCCCTGCATAGCCGCTTCGGCTGTAGATCCAAGGACGCTTCTGAGGCTGCTCCTGCTTGAACGCCTCGTAGGAGGCCTCAGCCATCCTGATGGGATACAGCGTCTTTGTCTTATAGGCCTCAAGCTCAACATCCTCAAGCTCCAGCTCATTGTTGTCATTCCAGATGCCTGTACACCCATTGTCGAGATACTGAGCCTTCAACTGGCTCTTCCACCACTCTTTTGCCTCAGGATTGCTGAAATCGATGAAGGAAGCCTCGCCGCCCCAGAAAAACTCCTGATAGGGCTGGCCGCTCTGGTCCTTGATGAAGTACCCCTTTTCTTTCAGCTGTGCATACCACGGATGGCTGGTCAGGATTCCCGGCTTTATGTTCATGCACAAATTATACCCACGTTCGGAAAGCGAGGTGAGAAACGCCTTGTGGTCGGGAAATTTCTGCTTGTTCCAAAGAAACGCATATCGCTTGCCCTCGGCACTTTTCAAATAGCCCGAGGAGACATACATGCCTTCACAAGGAATCCGGTGTTTTTCGACGGTGGCAAAGTAGTTCAGGATTCTTTGTTCTGCATCATCAGGCTCGGCATAGTTCATGGAAGAACCGAAGAACCCGAAGCTGAACAACGGCGGGAAGGCGGGAAAGCCGGTTACCTTGAAGTAGTTCTTCAGCACTTGTTGGTACGAGCCACCCATGAAAGTGAAGTAACTGTATGGACCGCCATCCACCTCAACGGAGAAGAAGAACGGACTCTCCCTGCCCAGGTCGAAAAGCTTGATCAGGCTCTGGTCGAAGAGCAGGCCGCACAGGGCTCCTGTCTGGGTATTGCGCTTGATCATAAAAGGAATCGACTTATAGAGAGGATCGGAATTGGAAGCATCATAACCGAGCGAATCACGGTTGTACATGGAGAACCGTCTTCCTCTTCTGTTGGGCAGCCCGCTCTTATCCCCGAGGCCGTAGAACTCATCCGCCTCTGAGAGGGGAAAGTTGAACCTGCTGAAGGAGTCCTGTGAACCTTCCTTGGTAAAACAGCGCACCTGGTAGGAGGGCAGCACCGTGTCTGCGGTTCCCACCCGCCCACCGTGCTGCAGGATTCCTGCGTACCAGATGCTGATGAGCGCATAGCGCTTCTCAAGGACCACCCGGCTCATGCCGCAGGTGAGAATGAAGGCCTCGCTCTCTTCCTTGATGCTGATCTGTTCATCCAACTCTACAGACTCATACGGGCTGGTGATGTATTGACTGGCCTTGGTGAATGTCTCATGGATGGATACATGGTCGAATTGATAGTTGACCTTCACTATCTCAGAGGTGAAGAACCGTATATGGATTTCACCACCGACTCCCTTGGCGATAACCAAGGAAGGGGAATGAAAAAGACATGCAGACAGAGAGTGAATGATATGTTTCATGCGTTCAACCTTTTACCGATCCTGCAGCAATACCGGAGAAGAAGAACCTTTGGAATGCCAGGAATACGATGATGACGGGAATTATGGCGATGGTGGTCATGGCAAGCAGGTCAGACCAGTTGATCTGCAGTTGCCCGACGAAATTCGCCAGCGCCTGCTGGATGGTCTGCTTGCGGTTGTCGGTGATGACGATCAAAGGCCACAAGTAGTCGTTCCAACGCCACATGAAGCTGAAAATGGCAATGGTGGCAACAATGGGCTTGCTCATGGGGAGAATCAAGCGGAAGAAAATAGTGTGCTCCCGCGCCCCATCGATGCGGGCCGCTTCGATCAGCGAGTTCGGTAGCGTCACCAAATACTGACGGGCAAGGAACACTCCCGTAGGAGTGGCAGCCGGTGGAATGATGATTCCCCACAGTGAGTTCAGCATGCCAAGACTCTTCAACTGGAGGAAAATCGGAATCATGATGACCTGCAGGGGAATCATGAGGGTGGCGATCATCACGGTGAAGATGATGTCCCTCCCCTTGAAAATGTACTTTGCCAAGGCGTAGCCGGCCATCAGGTTGATCAACACCGTAATGGCTGTGGAAACCACGGCCACGAATACCGTGTTGGAAAAGTAGACCGGGAAGTTGCCTGCCGCAAGGCTGGAAACATAGTTCTCCAGCGTCCAATCCTGGGGAATGAAGGTAAGAGGGACCCTGAACAGTTCACTTTGGGGCTTGAAGGAGGAGAGAACCACCCACAGTACGGGAAGCAGTGTTGCCAGGGAGAGCAGGATGAGAATGGCATAGTGCACTATTCTATACATGCGTTGCTTATTCATGGTCGGCCTCCCTTCCGCTGAGTTTGAACTGCAGGACGGTGAAGAGGGAGATGATGAGCATCAACACGATCGACATGGCGCTTGCATAGCCCATGCGGTCCTCCAGGAATGCCACTTGATACACCTGCTGGAC
>NZ_DJGW01000064.1:0-1957 GCF_002432845.1 Sphaerochaeta sp. UBA5836 | reverse complement strand
GTGATGGAAGTAAAGGTCTTCGGAGCAGATGCCCCATCGATTTTTGCAGCTTCGTAGAGTTCGATGGGAATGGCCTGCAACCCCGCAATGAGCACCACCATGTAGTAACCGGCTTGCGCCCAGATGGAGACTGCGATGATGGAGACCATCGCCAGCTTGCCGTCGGTCAGCCAGCGGATTCCATCGCCTCCCATACTGCGCAGCAGGTAGTTGATGATTCCCATCTCATCACCGAGAATGAAGCGCCAGGCGATACCGACGGTGATCATACTCAAGAGGGATGGTATATAAAAGAGGGATCGAAAGATTTTCTCACCCTTGAGGACGTTCTTATACAGCAGCAGGGCCAATGCCAAGGCATAGACCATGATCAGGGCAACGGTGAAGAAGGAGTAGACAATCGTATTGTTGAACGTCTTCCAAAAAACTTCGTCACCGGCCAGCTCAATAAAGTTGTCAAAGCCGATGAATTTCGGGGTAGTGAACACACCCCACTCGGTGAAGGACATCCTCAGGCCTTGGATGGCCGGGATGATGATGAAGGTTCCGAAAATGAGAATATTGGGAAGCAGGAAGAGCAGCGGGGCTGCTGTTTGATGAAAGTTTCCCTTGGTATGTCGTTTCATAGGAATTCCTAAAGGCAGGCAGCCCTGCCGGTCTGAAGGATCGGGCTCCCCCTGGGTGGAGGAGCCGATTTCCAACTGTCTCCTTACTTGAAGAAGGTTGCACCTCTGTTGTCAACATTGATTGCAGCCTGTTCGGCGGTGATGTTGCCAAGCAGCACTTCCACAATCTGCTCGCGGATGTAGGTGGTAACTTTGCTCAGGTTGGTATTCTTCCATTCGTTGGCGGTGTAGGCCGGAGTGACCTTCAGTTCTTCGAGGAAGACCTCAAAGTCGCCGCTGTTGGACGGATAGGTGACCTGTGCATCGTTGCGTGAAGGAATGTTGAAGGTGTCGCGGCTGTACATCTCGTTGTGAGCCTTGTCAGCGAAGGCGGCCATGAGCTTGAATGCTTCTTCCTGATTCTTTGCTCCCTTGAAGGAGGCAACGAACTTTCCGCCGGGAACCGACGAGTTGATAGCGCCCTTGGGCATACGCACAGCCTTCCATTCAAAGTCTTTCACGTTCTTGTTGTAGGTGTTGATGTTCCAGCTGCCGCCGATATGACCGGCAACAAGGCCCGCTTGGAAGAGCTCGGCAGGGTTCTCGGAACCGAGCCATACACTCTTGGGTACCAAACCTTCGTCGTGCAGGTGCTTGAACCACTTCAGGGTTGCAATGGTACCGGGATTGTTGAACTTGATGTTCGACTGATCCTCATTGAGGAAGCGTCCATTCCATTGGTACATGAGGGTGGAGAAGCGGTGCGGGGTGAAGTCGACGGCCAGGCCGTACTTCATGGCAGGATTGGCTGCGATAACCTTCTTGACGATGGTTTCCCATTCGCTCCATGTCCATGTCTTGCTGACTTCATCCACATCGATGCCGGCCTTGTCGAAAGCAGTCTTGTTGACCAGCATGCCGTTGGCTGTTGCTTCCGTGGGGTAGGCGATGAACTTGCCTTCCTTGTTGGTGGCAAAAGCTACCATCGAAGGCAAATACTGCTTCTTCACTGCCTCAACATCGGCTACGTGGTTCTCGATCGGCTCCAGGCTGTCGACAACCACCGACAGGGTGTTGGTGGTGATACGGGCCAGATCGGGTGGGTTGCCGCCGCTGATCATCAGCTTGAGTTTCTGGTCATACTCGTTGTAGGCGACAATCTGGAGATCGAGCTTCACATGGGGGTTGGCCTTCAGGTAGTCATCCATGGTCTTCAGAAAGACATCGGACTCATTGGCGTCATTGAACCACAATACCGAAAGGGTCACATCTTTTTTCGCGCCCTCTTCCTTGGTTCCTGCTGCAAACATGGCCGTAGTGGCGAGCAACAGGATCATCAATGTCACGATTAC
>NZ_DJGW01000089.1:65097-66523 GCF_002432845.1 Sphaerochaeta sp. UBA5836 | reverse complement strand
GCTCTCATAAGGAATTTACGTTTTTTCATCCTTGTGTGGAGGTTTCTCTTCCTCCAAGATAGGCTCAAACTCAGGTGCATAGCAGCGATTTTTTCTTTTCCATAGCAGCCCCCCTCTCTATGACACCAAGGTGAACACAGGCCCGCCGATTACTGCAGTAAGCCCGATGCCACATTGCCGGGACCTGAAATTCTGACAATGAGTTCTTCCGGCACATGTCTATAGATGGCGGATCATAGCATCATTAGTTGACGTCATCAACCAATATACTCCTTCTCATCATATTGACTATTCTCTATATGATAGCTAGTATTCTCTCCAAGGAGACACATGAAGATGAACATGCACGGGACGACAACAAACCATCTGCTCAAACTCAAGGCGCTCTCCGATGAAACCAGGCTGGACATCATCAACCTCTTGTCCTCCGGCCCTCTGTGCGCATGCGATATATTGGAGTCTTTCCAGATAACCCAGCCTACACTCAGTTACCACATGAAGCTGCTCACCACAAGCGGCCTCGTCTCCTCTGAGAAGGCAGGAAAATGGATATACTATGCGTTGAATTTCGATGAAATGGAACACTTGTTGGAGTACCTGAGGACGATCTCGACCAACCGAAGCGTCCCGTTGGTCAGCAGCAATGCAAAGTGCAAGCACAACACTGCCGATCGATGTAAATAAGGCTGTCCTGAAAGCAGGCAGATTGGGAGGGATGTATGGCAAGGGAAAAGAAATCATCAGCAGGAATCGGTTTTTTTGAACGGTTCTTGACGCTGTGGGTGTTGCTTTGTATGGCAGCCGGGGTGCTAATCGGGGTCTATCTGCCCCAGATACCCCAATTCCTCTCTCGCTTTGAGTATGCAAACGTCTCCATACCGGTAGCCATCCTCATCTGGCTCATGATCTATCCGATGATGCTCAAGGTCGACTTTCACAGCATCAAGCAGGTGGGACAGAATCCCAGGGGCCTGGTGATAACCTGGGTGACCAACTGGCTCATCAAGCCCTTTACAATGTACGCAATCGCCATGTTCTTCTTCTACGTGGTCTATCAGGCACTCATTCCAAGGGATTTGGCACGTCAGTACCTTGCGGGGGCGGTGCTGCTCGGAGCCGCACCCTGCACTGCAATGGTATTTGTATGGAGCCACCTCACAAAGGGCAATCCTGCGTACACCTTGGTCCAGGTAGCCACCAATGACCTGATCATCCTTGTTGCATTCGTTCCCATCGTAGGATTGCTGCTCGGCATCAGCGGCATAAGCATTCCCTGGATGACGCTGTTCCTCTCGGTCGTCCTGTTCGTGGTCATTCCCCTTGGAGCCGGTTGGCTCTCCCGCATGTTCATCACCAAGCATCGGGGCTTGGATTACTTCGAGAACACCTTCATACCCAAATTCAGCAATGTCACCATCACCGGCCT
>NZ_DJGW01000089.1:52271-65035 GCF_002432845.1 Sphaerochaeta sp. UBA5836 | reverse complement strand
GTTTTGATCGCCATCCCGCTTGTCATCCAGACGTTCTTCATCTTCTTTGTTGCCTACCTGTGGGCCAAGGCATGGAAGCTGCCACATGATGTAGCAGCCCCGGCCGGGATGATCGGGGCCTCCAACTTCTTCGAGCTTGCCGTGGCAGTCGCGATCTCGGTCTTCGGCCTGAGCTCCGGGGCCACCATTGCCACGGTGGTCGGTGTGCTGGTTGAGGTTCCGGTCATGTTGACGCTCGTCAAGATCGCAAACAGAACCAAATCGTGGTTCCCTGGTAAGAACGCATGAAAAAACAGCATACCCATCGGGTGATCACCGACTACATCAAAGAGCGATATGGGGCGATTGCACGCAATGGATCGGTCAGCGGATGCTGCAGCACAGGTTGTTCCTGCTCTTTCGAGCCCCAAGACCTCGACCGATTGTCATCCATGCTTGGATATCAACAAGACGACGTTCTTGCAGGTGTTGGCGGAGCAAACCTCGGGTTGGGCTGCGGCAACCCCTTGGCGTTTGCAGCCATCAAGGAAGGAGAGACTGTCCTGGATCTCGGCAGCGGAGGTGGATTCGATTGCCTGCTCGCCCGCAGGCAGGTCGGTGAGAGCGGGAAAGTGATCGGAGTCGACATGACAAGGGATATGGTTGACCTTGCACGCTCACATGCAGCCAGACTTGGGTACACAAACGTCGAGTTCATCGAAGGTTCAATAGAGAATCTTCCCATCAAGGACGACAGCGTCGATGTGATCATCTCCAACTGCGTGATCAATCTTTCGCTGGACAAACAGAAGGTGTTTCAGGAAGCTTTCCGGGTATTGAAGAGCGGCGGGCGCCTTTGTGTATCCGATGTGGTGGCGACTGCAGACCTTCCTCAAGCAATCCGGGATGACCTCCGCTTGCTTGCAGGCTGCGTAGCAGGGGCCGAACATGTACAGATTATCAGGCATCTGCTTGTCGATGCAGGCTTCATCAGTGTCAGGCTGTTCCCCAAAGACACAAGCAGGGAAATCCTTTCATCATGGGTTCCAGGGAGCAGCATCGACCAGTATGTTGCATCATACATCATCGAAGCTGGTAAACCACAGCCCTTGCAAGCTCAGAATTGAATTGCATGCAGACCCGCTCACCTTGATTCCTTGCTTCGTCCTGTGCATAATCTCTTATCATGGAATCAACGACAGGTAAGCGTGGCAGACCGAAGAAGGATACCACCGTGGTGGCGGTTCAAGGAGAGGCAAAACCGACTGGTCGGTTTTTCTTCCATCTGATAGAAAAAAAAGACGGTTGGGGTTTACAGCTCCTGGATTCTAAAGGAAATACCTGCGAACCCGATTATCACCGCTATACCGGATGCATCCGCAATGCATTGAGGGAGTTCTTCCTCATGTATCAGAAGGAGCAGAAGTATCTGCGTTGGGATGCCTTGAGCGAACTGGAAACAGGCTTTCTTGTGCATGATCCCGGCCCGAGGCTTATCGAGCTTGCTCTTCGATCCCAGCTTCTGCTTGATGAAAATCACCACATACTGCAGCCAAGCAACGAGGAATCGAGCATACAGCTGGTGCTGGAATCTCCGCAAGCACACCTGGTGACCGCTTATCCAAGCATACGTACGGCCGATCAGACAGTACTAAACAAGGGTACATCAATCCATCCAATCTCATGCGAGCATGTCGTACTCGGCACCCAAGTCTTCCATTGTGAGGATTTGGGTCCCTATTGGAATGAATGGAACATTCTGAATGCCAGCCTGAAAGCATCTGACTTGGAAACCTACCTATCCTTGATTCTTTCCAAGTTTCCCACGATCACTCTTGCCTATGAAGGCTATAGCATACACAACACCCATCCGGTACATGCCAATCCAAGCTTGTATTTCAAGGAGATTGATGCCTATGGATACCTTCACATTCTCCCGCTCATCCATCTACAATCCTATCCCCCCGGTTTCTTTGAAGAACAAGACATCATCAAAGTCGTCCAAATTGATGAAGCGGAGAAACGGCTGAGCATCTCAGAGGTGGTGTATCCCGAGGATCCTGCAGAAGATTTTCGGGCGTTGCTTGCAAAAATGGGCAAGGAGGCAAAAACCTCTGTATTCGAGGAGGAGGGGCACTTCATCCTGGAATCTGATTTCGCCCAACGATTCCTCTCCCTCTCCATGGGAGAGCTCATCGCGCGGTTCACCCTCTTCCAAGCTGCGATACTGAGCAAGTTCAAATTCAAATTTGCACAACCGAAATTGAGGCTCTCCTTGGGAAGCGGCATCGATTATTTTGAAGGTGATGCCGAGATTTCTCTGGAAAACGAGACATTTTCCTTCACCCGCTTCCTATCCGAGTATCAAAAAAACGGCTTCATCATGCTCAATGACGGCTCGCGCGTCTATCCCGACATGAAAAAGCTGAGACGCTTTGAGCGGCTGGTACATCAGCAATCGAAGCAAAAAGAGACGGTGCAAGTCTCTTTCTTCGACATCCCTGCCCTGGAGAAAGAAGCCGAACTGCATATCAAGGGGGATGGAGCCGACCGTATGCAGGCATTCTATCAAGGATTCAATACACTCAGTGAAAAACCTGCCACGTATGAACTGGCCGAAGGAACACTTCGACCGTATCAGACCTATGGGGTGCAATGGATGGAGTACCTGCAGCAGTACCACATGGGAGCCTGTCTGGCCGACGAGATGGGTTTGGGGAAAACCGTCCAGGTAATTGCCTTGCTGCGGAACCTGTACAAGAAAGGAAACCAAGCCCCCACCCTGATCCTGGTGCCACGCTCCCTGATTTTCAACTGGCAGAGTGAACTCTCACGTTTTGCTCCCGAACTTTCCTGCACGCTCTACTATGGAAATGCCAGGCAGGTATCGCAGCTTGAGGACCCGCAGGTACAGATCATACTTTCCAGCTATGCCACCATTCGCAATGACGCGAAAGAACTCGCCAAAATGCGTTTCTGCTACATAATTCTTGATGAGTCGCAAACCATCAAGAATCTGGAAACCAAAACAACGAACGCAGTGCTTGCACTGCGAGCTGAACACCGCTTGGCCTTGAGCGGAACGCCGGTGGAAAACGGCCTTTCTGAGTTGTACAGCCTCTTCCAATTCCTGAATCCGCTGTTTTTCTCAAGCCAGAAAGAATACCTGCAGACGTACCTGAAACCAATCCAGGAAAACCAAGACCCCGATGCGCTCAAGGATTTGAAAACCAGGCTCTACCCCTTTATGCTCAGAAGAGTAAAAAAGGATGTTCTCAAGGATCTTCCCGAGAAAACCGAACAGACCGCATATATTGAATTGGAGCCCCAGCATTTGGCCATATATCACAAACGCAGGGAGGAATTGAAGCAGAAAGTCAGCGGAGCGGTATCACAAGGAGGCATTGCTAAAAACACCTTCATGATCCTACAGGCGCTTACTGAACTACGCCGCTTGGCCTCGGTTCCGGAAGCTGATGGTGGGTATCCAGGAATCTCCGCCAAACGGTCCTATTGCAAGGATGTGGTCTCATCCCTGGTCAACGATGGCCACAAGTGCCTGATTTTCACCAACTTCCTGGCAACCATCGAGCTGATCAGCGAAGATCTCTCATCGATAGGGATTGAGCATTTGGTCATGACTGGAGCCACCGTCGACCGCCAGTCGTTGGTCCAGCGCTTTCAAAGTGATCCATCCATCGGAGCCTTTGTCATGACCTTGAAAACCGGAGGCCTTGGATTGAACCTCACTGCCGCAGACTACGTCTTCATTGTCGACCCTTGGTGGAACAGGGCGGCGGAAAACCAAGCCATCGACCGGACTCATCGCATAGGCCAGACAAATCCTGTTTTTTGTTACCGAATGATAGCCAAGGACACCATCGAAGAGAAGATCTTGGAATTGCAGCAGAGAAAAGCGGATCTTGCGTCCTCCTTGCTCGCATCCGATTCCAATGCAGTCAAGGCGTTGTCCGTAGAAGACATCGAACAGTTGTTGGGGTAAAAGATGGCAGCAAAGAGACAGAGTGTTCACCATAATTTGGAATTGGAATTGGAGCCAAAGGTCAAGCTGTCGAAATCGGCACAGGCCTTTTCCATTGAATTACAACGATTCACCCAAGAAGAACTGACCAGGTTCCAAACATGCCTGGTTGGGGAAACCCTGCAGAAAGTCCAGAAATCTACACAATGCGATCAGATCGCCCGGCTGCTCGACTTCCCTACCCAGCAAGCATTCGATGCCTTCTTCTCTTGCCTTCCCCCCTATCTGCAGAAGCTGATACAAGCAGGTTGTTATAACCAGTATATCGATACAAGAAGCCAGGACTGGGAGGTGGACGAGCCTCTCATCATCGAGGACACGAAACACTACTATTACTACTACAACACCCGGTTCCGACCCAACTCAAAATATCGGCTGGGGTTGTTTACTGTCTATGACCAGTATGTTCTTCATCTTGATGAACTTTTTGCAAACCTGTTCCGCCCCTTTCTGTACAAAGAGGAGAATTACATCCCCCGGCCTCTGGATAGAGTAGAATCACAGGTATGGAGCGTCGAGAACCAGATACATGAAGTATTCCCCTTATTCGTTGAATCCTTGATCCCCCTCATCAAGAAGAGGGATCTAAACACAATTATCAGAAAGGGGTTGTTGAAAGGAAATATCAAGGATCTCAGGGCCTTGTGCGGACTGCCGCCCTTTCCGCTCTCCTCGGAATACAACCTTGACCCCCTGGTATTGCTGGCCAAGTTTGTGCTGACTTTTGGACCGAACACCCTTACAAGGCCGGATGACGGGATGGCTATGATCAAGACTCTGGTGCAGTCCATGCTCTTTATGAGAAATCCCAAAACGAACCTCAACTATGGCAGTTTCTTTGAATACTATTCACTGCTGGACCAATGCAGCCTGAGCGGCGGCTACTCCTATTCGACGGCTTTGGACGATGCATCACGAAAGAATCTTGTAAAAGCCCTCACAAGCCTGCAGGTGGGGCCTTGGTACTCGGTGAATGAACTCTTCGAATCATCCATCATCCATGGCTTCTTTCTGCAGTTCTCCAATCAGGATATATTGTATTCCGCCCTCACCATCCGTGGTCAGCGAATCCAGTTGCCCTATGCCGAATACACAGCCTATGACGACAAGGGTTTCCACCCGACAGGGGCATTGCTACGACCCTTGTTTGAGCGTCCTTTGTTCAGTGCGTATCTCTACCTTTTTGCATCACTCGGCCTCTTTGACATTGGAGAAACAAAGCCCGAGCTCCTATTGACCAAGAATGACAAGCTGCACCCACTGACACCCTACGAGGCCCTGACTCATGTTCGACTCACTTCGTTCGGAGCCTGGTGCTTGAATATGGTAGAAGAACGCCCCCAACAGAAGAAACAGGTGTTTGAAACCATCACCGATACAGAACTTCTCTTGGTAACCATCAAAGGGAAATCCTTGGAACGAAGGTTGTTCCTGGACCAGATCGGGATTCCCCTGGGCCAAGAACGATATAGAATCACCGAAGCCTCCTTCATCAGGGGTTGCACCTCCTCTTCGGAGATACTCCATCGCATAAAAAAATTCAAACTCATCATCGATGCGGAACCCTCTGCAAGGTGGCTCCAGTTCTTCCAATCCGTTGAGAGACGTTCCTCCCTGTTCGCCCATGGAGAACAGGTATTGCTGTACTCCTTTCCCGATGATCCTGAGATACGCAGGATGTTCTCCACCGATCCAGCCTTCAAAAAACTGGTGATCAGGGCGGAAAACAACAACGTAGTGGTCAGAAAGGCGAACCAGAAAGCGTTTCAGAAGCTGCTGATGGAGCACGGATATTTGAATACGCTCTGAAAACGTCACCTGTCATAGGGTGGACTTCAAATAACAGGGAGATTTTCATGGATACGCTGCGTTGCGTCGTCGAACGCATAACCTTCCAGAGCGAAGAGAGTGGATTCGTCATCTTGAAATGCAAAGCAAAGGGTCATCATGACCTGGTGACCGTCGTTGGAGCAATACCGACGGCCGTGGTAGGCTCGGTACTGAGCCTGCAGGGATTCTGGAAACACGACAGCAACTATGGAACACAATTTAGCGTCCAATCCTGTGAGGAGTTGCTGCCTGCCACCATCGACGGCATTGAAAAGTATCTTGGTTCAGGCTTGATCAAAGGAATAGGACCCTACTACGCCAAGCAGATAGTCAGCACCTTCGGCTTGCAGACATTTGAGATATTGGAACAGGATATCAATCGATTGCAAGACATCCGCGGCATTGGGAAGGTCCGCTTTGAACTGATGCGCAAGAGCTGGCTCGAGCAAAAGGAAATCAAGAACCTCATGCTCTTTCTCCAAAGCTTCGAAGTAAGCACCACCCATGCCACGAGAATCTTCAAAACCTATGGGGAGCAGAGCATTGCCGTAATCAAGGAGAATCCATACAAGCTGGCCGATGACATCCGGGGGATCGGATTCAAGACTGCAGATACCATTGCAGAGAAGCTTGGAGTGGCAAAGGATGCTTCAATACGATTGCGTTCGGGCCTCCTCTACACCCTCAACGTACTGAGCGAGAACGGCCACTGCTTTGCCCTTATCCCACAGTTGCTCGAGCATGCTGAATTTCTGCTAGAGACTACAGACGATAAGCTCAAACCGGTCTTGGCCGGGATGGTAGAGGCCGCTGACATCATCGCCGACGATGAAGCCATCTACCTCCCTCCCTTCCATCACGCTGAAACAGGGGTAGCAAAGAAGATTCTGAGACTCATCGCATCCACACCCCGAAGCCAAGAGGAGTGCATGCACATCATCGAACGCCTCAAGCATCCCAAGCCAGGGGAGATTTCATACGATGAGATGCAACTGCAGGCCATCATGACAGCCCTGCAGAGTACGTTCATGGTGCTCACCGGCGGGCCCGGTACCGGCAAAACAACAACCACACTCGGCATCATCCAGGCCTTTCAACACACAAAATCACGCATACTGTGTGCAGCTCCCACAGGCAGGGCTGCAAAGCGAATGACTCAAGCGACGGGGATGGAAGCAAAAACCATTCATCGCTTGCTTGAGTTCAAACCACCGCAGGGCTACCAGAGGAATGCCGACCATCCGCTTGACGGGGATGTCCTGATCATTGACGAATGCTCGATGATCGATATCATCCTGATGCACAATCTGCTCAAGGCGGTTCCACCTGCCATGACGGTCATCATGGTGGGTGATACCGATCAGCTGCCTTCAGTCGGAGCCGGCAATGTACTGTCGGACATCATAGCATCGGGTTTGGTGCCGGTAGTGAAGCTGACGCGAATCTTTCGGCAAGCCCAGGGAAGCCGCATCATCATGAACGCCCACCGCATCAACCAAGGAAGGAGCATCGATACGGCAAACAGCAGGACTTCCGATTTCTTCTTCATCGAAAGCAACTCGGCCCAGGATGCTTTGGAACAAATTCTGGATTTGGCGGCCACACGGCTTTCTGCCTACTACCATGTCGATCCGATACGGGACATCCAAGTACTCACACCCATGCAACGTGGTGTCGTAGGGGCAGCAAACCTGAACAGGATGTTGCAGGCGAGACTGAATCCCTCTTCAGGCAACCCCACTCTCACCCATGGTGGTACCGAGTATCGCCTGACGGACAAAGTCATGCAAATCAAGAATGACTATGACAAGGATGTCTTCAACGGTGACATTGGAACGATCACCGATATCAATACAGAAGACCAGGAGATCACAATTACCTTTGACGACCGCCCGGTTGTGTACGATCGATCGGATTTGCATGAAATTGTTCTCGCCTATGCCACGACGATCCACAAGTCGCAGGGGTCTGAATATCCCATCGTGGTCCTGCCGTTCATGATGTCGCACTTTGTCATGTTGCAGCGCAACCTGCTCTATACTGCGGTAACGCGCGCCAAGAAAGTATTGGTGCTGATAGGTGAGAAAAAAGCCGTTGCCTATGCAATCAAAAACCAGAAGCAACAGGGACGGAACACAAGGCTCAGTGTCAGGCTGAAGGAGGGTGGTGCAAAGCCGCTCACCTTGCGATGAAAGCATCGGCCCAGTCGGGGCATTGCTCGCTGAGAAAGGAGTGCAGTGTCTCCAGACCCGAACTGTCATCCGGATGACGATGGCGCCAATCGCTGAGGATATCCGTTGCAAACGAATCAGGATAGTCTTCGGTATAGTCGCTGAAGTCGGTGGTTGCTTCCTTTTGAAACTGGTAAAGCCCCTTCAAGACACCTTCAATATATGTCAACTCCGAAGCAAATTCACCGATGGCATGAAACGTGTTGATCTGAAACAGGAAGGGAGAAAAAGCTTCCATGACCATTTCATCTGCAACTTCGTACTCATCACGATACCCACCATCCCACTGTCTTCCTGATGCTTCCCAGCAATCATGAGCTTCCAGGGAGTTGAGAGCGTAATACACCTCTTGTGCGACATCCTCGATGGAAACATCGTTGAACACACCAGAAGAGAGCTGTGAAATCTCACTCTCAAGTTCAGGATGATTCTGCCTCAACATGGACAGAACCTGCAACGCCTGCTCGCCACTGAGGGGGTAGGATTTGGCAGTTCCTGAACTTTTTGTGCGCTTTGTAGTTTTTCCCATTGTTTTATTTCCTCATCCAGCCAAGCTTGGTATGGATTACCGGTAGTGTATACGATGCTCAGTTTTGCCCCACCGCTCTGCTCGCTCGACCTCACCATCCATCGGCTTGATTGTATCGCCGCACCTGGGAATCAGCAAGGTGACAACCCCTTGCTTTTCAGAGAGATTTCACCCAGTCGCTTGCCCTGCTCTTTGTTTTTCATGAATCCGGTTTATTCAGGAGGTAGAGACAAGCATCGATCGGCGTCCAAACTCTATGGCGTCTGCTCTGATTATGCCGCAGTGTTCAGTGCCATCGCCATCCACTACAGCCTGATGGAGGGAAGGGACATCCGCATCACAGCGTGGAAGAAGTACATGCCGGTCGACATACCCTTCAACCAGCGTCCCAGCGCCGACTACAGGATGAGCCCTGCGCGCTTTCCAAGAGACTCGAGACGAACGACATGTACTTCTCTGAATGCCAGATCCAGAATGCTGCCGTGGAGACCTACATCCGCTACCGGTCTGAACTCTTTCTGGACGGGCTCTGGGTCTCCTTTGATGCAACAATTCCCACTGGTCCATATCTGACTGAAACGTACAGTGTCGTTAGTTATTCCGAAGGAGCCAATACAGAACTGTGCACCATCACCTGAACTTCTGTAGTCGGAAACTTGAAAGTTGGTCGACATGTAGACCAACTTTCGATTTTATTTGCATTCATACAAAGAAAGAGGCATAATTGAGTTGAAAGTTAGTCAACATGTAGACGTACTTTCAACCGAGGGACTATGCATATTCAGAGAACCAAATACTTGGAACAGCTTAAGGCTAGCAGATTTAATGGACAAGTCAAAGTAATAACAGGATTAAGAAGATCTGGAAAAAGTTATCTTCTCTTCAAGATTTATCGTGACTATCTCCTCGAGGATGGGGTGAAAGAAGATAATATCCTACAAATTGTATTGGATGATGATGTATTCGAGAATCTGCGTGATCCAAAACAGCTCTCCCAATTCATCCGCTCGCGTATTACAGAAAAGAACCAACAATATTATGTATTTCTTGATGAAGTACAGTATGCGATTTCGCAAGAAGAGATAAAAAATCCTGACAAACCTATTTTGCTGTACAGTGTTCTTAATGGGTTATTGCGCCTTGGAAATGTTGATCTCTATGTAACAGGGAGTAATTCAAAATTCCTTTCCAAAGATGTCATGACAGAATTTCGGGGACGAGGCGACGTCATTCATGTCCTTCCATTATCATTCAAAGAGTATTATTCCTACATAGGAGGAGAAAAGGCTGAAGCATATGAGCAATATGCAATGTACGGCGGTATGCCCTTTACCCTCTCAAAACAATCCGATGAGAAAAAGGGACAATATCTTTCAAGTCTGTTCACTGAAGTATATTTTAAAGATATCATCGAACGGTATAACGTTGAGCTGCATGATGTCCTGAGCCAACTAACAGACAACCTCTGCTCTTCTATAGGCTCTTTAACAAATGCAAATAAAATATCAAGAACACTATCAAGTGACAGAGGCAGAAAAATCGCCTCGGAAACAATAGCGAAATATATCGAATATCTACTCGATTCGTACCTTTTCAAAGAAGCTAAACGTTTTGATGTAAAAGGAAAACACTATTTCCAATATCCCAATAAATACTACTGCACTGATATCGGACTCAGAAATGCAAGACTCAATTTCAGGCAACAAGAAGAAAGTCACATCATGGAGAACATCATCTTTAATGAATTGGTAGGAAGAGGGTATTGTGTCGATGTTGGTGTAATTGAAATCACAGAGACAACCGGTGAGGGAAAAAGGCTTCAGAAACAATGTGAGATTGATTTTGTAGTACATTCCGGATCTTCAAAGTACTATATCCAAACAGCGTTGAATCTTGAATCCGAAATGAAAAAAAAGCAAGAATTGAGACCGCTTCTTGGCATCAACGACTCATTCAAGAAAATATTGATAACAAAAACATACGCAAAGCCTTGGACAGATGAAAAAGGTATCCTTCACGTAGGACTGTATCAGTTCTTACTTGACGAACATTGCCTCACGTTGTGATGAGTTCCCCGTGTATAGTAAACCCTATTGCATAGAGCCGATGCCGATGTGTGCAACCTCAAGGTGAAAAACTCCTTTTTGATTTGACAGCACAATATCCTCGGCTATAGTAATAGATGATTGCCACTCTATTCCAACGGAGGTTGTATGAAACCGAGAGACAAAAGGAAGATCTACTTCTGCCCTCGCTTTCATGTTAACTTCTACCACTCCTATCGCGGCGACAGCGCCGATGAGCAGGGTTTCGGCAAGGACATACGCATTATCAGAGGCATCTTGGATGACCTGGATGCACTGCGAAGAGAGGGCCTCACCGTCCACTGTGCCTGGGATTTCGATAATGTATTCTCGTTGGGCACCCTTATCCCCCGACATGCACCCGACATTCTGAAGCGTATCAAAGAACGGGTGGCTTCAGACCTCGATGAAATCCATGTGATGTCCTGGAACAACGGCCTGTTGAGTGCTCATACCACCGAAGAGTTCAAGCTGGCCATCGAATGGGCGTTGAGGGCCCCCGATGGGTCGGGAATCATCGATGTGTTCAACACCTGCACATCCATAGCCAGGCCCCAGGAGTGCATGGTAACGCCCTCTCATCTCAAGCTCTACAAACAGTTGGGGATCGATACCATCTCAGTCTATTACAGCGCCATTCCATTCAACGGATTCGGCTCATTCGTACCGAAGCTTGGCGTCGGGCAACGCTACAACCCACTGCTGTTGGTGGATGAAAACAGCGGGGAGTCGATCCGCCTGCTGCCGGCTATCAACCAAGGGGACTTGGCAGAGTATGGACTGAGTGCCCGCCGCATGCTCAAGCATATCAGAAAAGAACAATTGGACCTGACAAAGCCCTCCGACCTCATCGTTGTCCTGGATATGGATGCCGACGACACCTTTTGGGAAGGTTTCCTCCCACCCTCCCTTGGCTTTGCCATCCCCTCTTTCGCCGGTCTCTACCGCCTGATCAAAAGTATTGCCGGCCTTGGGTATGTCTCATTCATCAAACCGAGCGAATATCTGGCCGAATGTGAGAACGCAGCAGCGATTTCCTTCGGGCAGGACCTGGCCGATGGATCTTTCGACGGCTATGCGTCCTGGGCGGAAAAATATGAAAACCATCGCCTTTGGACCATGGTCACCCAAGCAAGAAGCTGTTGGGATGCGGCAAAGAGCCTGGTTATGGCATCCGCCAACCTTAGTTTTTCAGCAGAGGATGATTTTCATCAGTGGAGCTCGACCCTCCCGGAAGAACTTCAACAACTCGCCATGCAAACCATACGCACCAGATTGCAGGTTTTGAGCACCACGCACTTCGGATTATCGGCCCCGGTGATGAATGTCCGTCGCCTCCAGACCGCTATTGCCCTGGCTCAGGAATCCATTGATCTGGCAAGGACACTGCATGAGCGCGTACTGGAGCTGTATGCACCTGCTACTCCTGTCATCGAAACGACGGGTTGGAAGAGTGCTCCCCTGAGCTTGGAAACAGAGTCTGAGGGAACGCTTGTCCTGCAAACACAAATCGGATCCTCCACACTGTGTCATGCAATCAAGGCCCCCTGGGTTGTGTATGGCAAGCGCCTGTGCAGCAGCACCAATGTCGTCTGGCAAGCATCCACCGCCAACGGGATCATCACCATCGGTGGTGAAGGGTCGGAACCTGTGCGCTGGAGCAGAACAGCCAGACTTGATGAGAAAACCCAGACCCTCTGTCTTGATTGCATGATTGAATACCCGTCCACCACCCGGCAAGGATATGGGAAATTAAAGGCCCAGCGGCTGGGACGAACCTGGGATGCAAAGTGGGAACAAACAGCCCCCTGCGAGATTGTCGCCTTTGAGAAGCTGCCGCTTGCAACCACTGCAACCGTATGGAAGGAGGATTTCGGAAAAGAACTTGGGAGCTATCCTTTGGACTACTACGCCTATGGGAAGAATAACGGCCTCTGCTCGATCAACAACCATGTCACACCCAGCTGGCTTGCCCTCAGTGATGGATCGTCGGGGATTCTCATAGCGCAGAGTTGCAAACACCTCCATGGTTTTGCATTCTGCCCCATTCGACAATCGATCCACGACGG
>NZ_DJGW01000089.1:25348-52224 GCF_002432845.1 Sphaerochaeta sp. UBA5836 | reverse complement strand
TACCCTGCCGCCGTCACGGGCTGGGGACGAACAGCCGCCTTGCTGACCGCCGAGCACCTGCACTCCTCTGCACCCTCCTATGAAGGTACACAAGTACACTTCTCGCTTCTTGTGGCACTGTATCAGGGCGGCAGCCCTCCACCCAAGCTCATCTTGTTGGCCAGGAATTTCTCGGAAACAGGAGAATTCCCATGATCGATATCAGTAGCACAGCGGACAGCTTCACCCTCTCTTACAACAAAGTGCCGATCCTGCAGCATTCAATGCAAAGGCCGTGCATCGGTCTAGGCAAAGGCAGCTGCACCATCACCATGAGCCATGGGATGTACCGTATCAAGGAAGAAAGAAGTGCTTGGTGGAAAGATGCCTCCCTATTCGAAATCGATGCAAGCCTGAAAAAAGAAAGCATTATCAGCATTCACTTTGACAGTCTGGCTACCCTGGAAATCCATGAGGAGGCTTTCGGAATACGAATCATACCCATCCTGGATGCCGGGGAGGAGCCAAACCGGTTTCGCATTCGACTCCCCCTTCCCCCTGATGAACCCGTATTCGGCTGTGGGGAGCAGTTCTCCCATCTGGACCTACGAGGAAAAAGAATTCCGCTTTGGGTGTCTGAGCCGGGCATCGGAAGAGGACCCAATTATGTAAAGGTGCTTGCGAATCTTCATTCAGGACGTGGAGGGTCAGAGGAGCACACCTACTTCCCCCAGCCCAGCTTCGTCACTGCAACAGGCCGATGGGTCCTCCTGAATACCACGGCATTCTGTCGATTCGACTTTACCCCGAAAAACGGTTGCTCTCTTCTCTCCCATGCAATCCCTTCCTCCCTGCTTATCGGCCAGGCTTCCTCCCTTTCGACGGCTGCAGGAGCTCTCAGTGCAACGCTCGGCAGGCAAAAGTCCCTGCCCGATTGGGCCGTAAGCGGGATGATCCTCGGTTTGCAAGGCGGCCGCGCAGTCGTGGAGGAGAAGCTCAGGCACGCCCTCGATGCAGGCATTCCCGTCACAGCAATCTGGTGTCAGGATTGGCAGGGTATCCGCATAACCCCCTACGGCAAGCAGCTCTTCTGGAATTGGCAATACGACAAGCAGCTCTATCCGGACCTTCCCGGTTTCATCAAGGAGTTGCACCAGCGGGGAATCAAATTCCTTGGATACAACAATCCATTTCTCAGCACCGATGCACCCCTGTATGCAGAGGGGGAAAGAAAGGGCTACTTTATAAAGAATAGACAATCACTTACACCCTACATCACCAGTACCACAACCTTTCCCGTCGCCTTGGTGGATTTGTGCAATCCCCAGGCATGTTCGTGGTATAAGGGAATCATCAAGAATCATATGCTGGGTATCGGCATGGATGGCTGGATGGCCGATTTCGGGGAATACCTTCCGCCCGATGGAGAGCTTTTCGGGGGTCTGGATCCCTATCTGGAGCATAATAGATACCCCGTACGGTGGGCGCAACTCAACGCTCAGGCAGTAGAAGATGCAGGCAGAGGCAATGAAATCGTCTACTTCTGCCGGTCGGCTTTCACCGGCAGCAGCTCCTATGTTCCCTTGCTCTGGGCGGGGGATCAGATAGTAAACTTCCTCAAGGACAGTGGACTGCCTGCCGTAGTTCCTGCAGCTGTCTCTTCTGCACTGTCTGGTTTCGGCTACTGGCATTTCGATATCGGGGGTTTCTTCTCCTTTGCCTGGATCAAACGAAGCCGTAACCTGTTGATGCGCAGCTGTGAACTTGCTGCGTTCACGCCTGTCATGAGAAATCATGAAGGCATCAATCCAAGCGTTAATGCCCAGTTCGACAGCGACCGGGAAATGTTGGCGCACTTTGCCCGGATGACACGGATCCACCAAGGCCTGCTGCGCTACCATCAGCATGTCAGTGAGCAGTACCAACAAGCGGGAGCACCCCCGTTCAGGCCTGTCATCTACAAAGGCCGGGCGGCCGACGGCCAATACTTCTATGGTGAGGACCTCTTGATTGCTCCGATATTGCAAAAGCATGCAACAAAGAGAAATGTCAAGCTTCCAACAGGTACCTGGATTCATTTCTTCACCGGTAGGGAATACCGGGAAGGCCGGCACACGATCAAGGCGGAAATCGGTTGCATTCCCGTCTTCATACGTTCAACGAGTCCCTTCCTGACACTATGCAGGGAGATGGCAAAAAAGGAGAGCAAGGTATGAGCATCAAAGAACGGACGGTAACATGGAAAACCCTCATTTCCTATGGGTTGGGAGACATCTACGGCGGCGGAGCTTTCATGATTGTTGGCATGCTGTTCCTCTTCTACCTTACCGAGGTGGTGGGGCTTTCACCAGCTCTGGCCGGCTTGGTCTTTGGAATAGGAAAAGTGTGGGATGCCGTCTCCGATCCCCTTATGGGATACCTTTCCGATAGGACGAAGTCGCGGTTTGGAAGGCGGCGGGTATACTTTCTAGCCGGTATCGCTCCCATCACCCTCTCCTTCATCCTGCTCTGGCTGCCTATGGATTTCACATCCCAAGCTGCACTGTTTCTCTACTACAGCTTTGCATACATAGTCTTTGCCACCGTTTTCACCATGGTCATGATCCCCTACTCAGCACTCGCTGCAGAACTTTCAGGCGATTACAAGACCCGCAACAAGCTCTCCGGCTCCCGCCTGTTCTTCTCAGGCTTCTCCTCCCTGCTTGCAGCCACCATACCCAAGATCATCATCGATTCGTCAAAAGGCGCACCCTCCACCGGGTATGTGAACATGTCTGTGGCCTTCGGAATATTCTTCGCCCTCCCTTGGCTGATCACCTTTTTCGGTACCTGGGAGTCCCAACAGAATCAACAACAAAGCGTATCAAAGAATTTTCTCAAGGAGTTCTTCACCATCTTCCAAAACCGTTCCTTCCGCATCCATATTCTAATGTATGTGTTTGCTTATAGTGCAATGGACCTGCTCATGGCACTTTTCACCTACTATTTGACCTACTACCTCAGGCGCCCGACGCTCTACTCGATAGCCATGGGCACGCTCATGGTGGTGCAGTTGATGATGATCATGGTGTATGTGCGCATCGCCAACAGCAAGGGCAAGCGTTTTGCCTATCGTATGGGATTGCTCATCTGGCTGTCAGGAATGCTCGGCACGTTGGCCCTGTCACCAACCTCCCCGATCTGGGTGGTTGCCTTGGTGTGTGGTGTAATAGGATTGGGAACCTCTGCTGCTGTTTATATTCCCTACGCCATCCTGCCCAATGTCATCGATGTCGATGAGCTGATGACGGGAAGCCAACGCTCGGGTGTCTATTCGGGAGCGATGACACTCACCCGCAAGCTCGTCCAAGGTGCCTTGGTCATGCCCCTGATCGGCCTGTTCCTCCAGATGGTGGGCTTTGTGTCCAACGCCGAACAAACACCACAGGTGCTGTCGCGCTTTTTCGTTTTCTTCATCGGTGGTCCAGCCCTGTTGATTATTGCCGGCATCACAGCCGCCGCCTGGTTCGAGTTGAGCCCGAAAAACAGCGAGGTTGTTGCAGCGGAACTGGTCCGCTTGCGTTCAGGTGGACGTCTGGAGGATGCAACGGATGAAGTGAAGGCGATCTGCGAGAAAGTATCGGGTAGAAAACACGATTCATGTAATTGGTAGAAGTAGTATCATACCTGCCAATGAGGTACTCCTCCCGGATGTGCATAATGATCCGTTTATTCTTTCCTGTATCTTTGAAAACGGTAGTTCAAAAGGCAATGTACTTCTGGTTTCGGCTGTTTGGCTTATCAGGAATCGTCATCCTCAACCGCCCTGAATTCAGTAATGGCTTGAGGAACGCCGATCTAAAGTATTCACGATGGGTGATTCCGATAAACGCTTGCATTTCTTCTCTCGTCCTGGGAATCGTACAAAAAGCCAAGAGCAACGTGTGTCGAGGATCTTGCTCGGTCACTTGCTCGGTGACTTGCGCCTTTTCTTGCACATGCAAGGTTTCTGTGAAGTAATTGATATTTTTCAGGACTACTCGAAAGTCGGAAGAAGTTGAGAAGAACTCTGGTTTCATCCGTTGAGTATACCCTGGTAGTTTGGCTGTCTCACTGAGAATCTTGGGCAGCCCACTCCCTCTTCGCTCCATGAATTTCATTCGATGAAATAAATCCGCAAGGATTGGATTACGCCTGGCACTGCCGATCGAGTGAATGTCGCAATCTTGGATCTCCTTTCCATAGTACATACCACCCGGAGATTGTATTTCCAAACGATCATCATACACATCGATGTGTATTTCACTGCCAAGCATGATATAGTCACGGTGAATCAGAGCATTGACGAGTGCCTCAGTGACAGCCCTTTCCGCATAATCCGGTTTATCGATCCTATACTGCGCCTCCTTGACAAAACGAACCTTTGAGTTATTTCGTACAAAATCACTACTGTTGCGCAATAGGCTGAGAAGATTGCCCTCATACTCTTTGGCATCGAGGGCGTCATCAAAAATGGAGCCCTTGCCCAATCCATTCCAGCGCGTACAGAATACTCTTGAATTGAAAACAATGTATTGATCAGCCATAAGCTTGCCAGCATTCGTGAGGAAACCCTTCTTGTCGGCAAGCCCGAATGAGACGTAATCGGATGCGTCAAACCGGAGTCCGGTTTGTTCCAGGTATGTTGCTTCAAGCAGTGTAAAGCTATAGTCAGATTTCCTTGCATCAGTGATCATCGCATCAAATGACCGGTTGGTACCCTTCAAAATCAATTCATTGAGGATATAGTCCGGGGCAACTACACTCTCGTTTCCAATCCTGATATACGCTTCCATGATCCCATCCGCTTTATAGTAATATGGGGTTGACCTTCCTGCATGCACTTTCAGACAAAGGATATCCTTATCCCCATCTCTCGACGCGGATAGTTCAAACATGGGAATTGGCGTGATACGATCTTTAATCATCCTGCTAATGATTTCAGAATCACGCTTGATGTCATGCAAACCAACTACTCGCCTCTCATTGTCTACGCCGAAAAACAGCACGCCGCCAATAGAATTGGCGTATGCGCTTACACTTTTCAACCAACTTTTAGGTTTTCTGGTTTCAAGTGCAACTTTGAAATCATATTCAGTGCTCTCTGCAATCAACTCATCAATCATATTCAAGATTACCCTTACCAACTTTTTTGCATACTAACACACAATGCTTTTTGAGCAACATTGGTTTTCGGAACATGTGACTGCTCACCGATGCCGACCTACCAAGTACTGGTATAAAACATCCCTGATTGCTTCACACCACCATATTCACCTTGGGTATCGTCCAACACTGGAACTCAGGCCGGTATTCAAACACGGTGATCGATGCGTAATCGATGCTGAAGAGATGTCTTCGGTACGCAGGCAAGCCCAACACTGAGCAAAGAAGAATACGGGTCAAACCTTCGTGGGTGCAGATGATATGGTTCTTCGTCCTGTCCAGGGAGTCGAACAGGCTTCTGATTCGAGTCTCCGCTTCATATCCGGTTTCACCGCCGGGCATGCGAAACTCACGATTGCGCGTGTGATAGGCAGCCCAGAATTCAGGGTACTGCTCTTCAACCTCCCTATCGGTCATCTCTTCAATGACGCCGATATCGATCTCATTGATCCTGCGCTCAACAAGAGGCACCAACCCTTTCGCTTCTGCAACAAAGGCGATGGTTTGCCGGGTTCTCAGGTACTCACCGACGTGGATGGAGGCAATATCGATGCGGGAAAAGTAATCCACCAACCGACGGGCGCTCTCCATCCCTGCCTCGGTGATCGGCTGATCATTGAACTTGACACCTTGATGATGAAAATCACCGCTCTGCTTTTCGGCATGACGAACAACATAGATGCTCATGATCACCTCCCTCGACATACGAAGTGTAGAACCATTCCCTGATTCTGTATAGAAAAGAACCCCTCCGGGTTTCTTAGTACCTCGCATGGACAGCATCACCTGCCGTTTTCAGGCAGGTGATGGATTGCTTGCGGCAGAATCTGATCGATCGTTTAGCGACTGTGCCTTCCCTTCAGGACATCGATGACCTCGGAGAACTGTACATTCTTCTGGGTAAGGAGAACCAGGAAGTGGTACATCAGGTCTGCAGCCTCACCGAGGAACAGGTTTTTGTTGTCATCCTTGCTCTCGATGATCAACTCGACTGCTTCCTCGCCTACCTTTTGGGCAATCTTGTTCAACCCGCGACTGAACAGATGGTTGGTGTAGGAACCTTCCTGGGGAAAATCACGGCGGTCGTGGATGATCTCCTCGAGGTAGAAGAGGAACTCGGAGGAAGAGAGCTGCTCGGGATCATTGACCTCATCGAAGCAGGTATCGGCTCCTGTATGGCAGACAGGACCGGTGGGAATCGCCTTTATCAAAAGGGTATCGTGGTCGCAGTCTTCGAGAACCTCTCGGACCTGCAGGTAGTTGCCACTGGTCTCACCCTTGGTCCACAGCGCCTGACGGCTGCGTGAATAGAAGGTTACCAAGCCCTTGTCATGTGTAAGCTTGAGCGCCTCTTCATTCATATACCCAAGCATCAGGACCTTGCGTGTTACGGCATCCTGTACAATGGCGGGAATCAATCCTCCCTGTTTTTCAAAATCAAGTCCCATGATAGAAATCTCCTTACTGGCGGGTACGCATAGTTATACCACGTTGCCCAAGAAAAATCTTCAGTTGCGGGATATCTATTTCATGAAAATGAAAAATCGACGCCGCAAGCGCTGCATCAGCCTTCCCTTCCTTGAAAACCGCCTCAAAATGCTCCATGGCTCCCGCCCCTCCGCTGGCAATGACGGGAATACCCACAGCCTGGGCTACGCGGCGGGTCAAATCGATGGCAAATCCGCCCTTGGTCCCGTCATGGTCCATGCTGGTCAGCAGGATTTCTCCCGCCCCGCGGTTGTATGCTTCCTTGGCCCAGGTGACAACCTCGATGCCGGTAGGCTTTCGACCTCCGTGAACATAGACCTCCCAGCCCTCTGTGCCTGTAGTATCGAAGGCAGGATTGCGCCTGGC
Organism: Sphaerochaeta sp. UBA5836; assembly: GCF_002432845.1. NCBI lineage: Bacteria > Pseudomonadati > Spirochaetota > Spirochaetia > Spirochaetales > Sphaerochaetaceae > Sphaerochaeta > Sphaerochaeta sp. UBA5836. Next base: position 45,207 of record NZ_DJGW01000089.1, on the reverse strand, counting down.
ATCGATGGCGCATACCACACACTGAGAACCGAAGCGCAGGGCAAGCGAATCGATGACTGAAGGGTCGGCAATCGCCTGGCTGTTGATGGAAATCTTGTCCGCTCCGCTGTCCAAAAGAGCGGAGACATCATCAGAGGTACGGATCCCCCCGCCGACGGTGAAAGGGATGGCGATGTTTTGTGCAATACGTTCAACCAAGGCACGAAAGGTCGAACGATTTTCGACCGTGGCGGTGATATCCAGAAATGTCAGCTCATCAGCGCCGCACAGGCTGTAGGCCTTCGCAAGCTCCACTGCATCCCCCGCATCCCTGAGGTTTACAAAGTTCACCCCTTTGACCGTCCTCCCGTCCCGTACATCGAGACAGGGAATGATTCGCTTAGCCAGCATCCTGTTCCTCCCCGAACCGTTTCAATTCATCCAAGCTGATTCTTCCCTCATACAAGGCCTTTCCGATGATCGCCCCGTACAACCCTGCCTGCTTCAATTCCTTCAAATCCTGCAGCGAAGCAACACCACCCGATGCAATGAGCCTGAGTGTCGGACGGCTGTCGAGCAACCGCCTATACAGGTCCAAGGAAGGACCCTGAAGCATTCCATCCTTGCAGATATCGGTGCAGATTACCATATCCAGCCCATCGTTGCGGTATGAATCGATGAATGCACCAACCTCAAGGTTGCTCGATTCCAACCATCCGCTGCACTGAATCAAGCCATCGCGGGCATCAGCCCCGAGAATCAAACGATTGCTGCCGAAACGTTTTATCCAAGAATGCACAAGAGAAGGGTTCTTGACCGCAATCGAACCACAGGTCACCATGCTTGCCCCGGCGTCAAATGCCGCTTGCAAGTCCTCCGTCTTCTTAATCCCGCCGCCGAAATCAATGACCAACGAAGTATGGGAAGCAAGACGCTCCAGGATATGGAGATTTACAATACCCTTGCCTTTCGCCCCATCCAAGTCTACGAGGTGCAGACGCTTGATGCCGGCAGCCTCAAACTGCTTGGCAATTTCCAACGGGTCGGATGCATAGACCTTTTTGGAGTCATACAGGCCCTGGCTGAGACGAACCGCCGAACCATCCATGATGTCAATTGCAGGTATCAGCTGCATTACAGCACCTCCAAGAAGTTTTTCAGGATCAGCTCACCGCTTTCTGCACTCTTTTCCGGATGGAACTGACACCCATAGAAGTTGTCCTTGTGTAAAATCGCCGTAAAATCCTGCCCGCCATATTCGGTGGCGGCGATGGTGCAATCAGACAGCGGTACATAGTAACCATGCACAAAGTAACACCACTTCTTTTCGGGCAAACCAAGAAACAGGCTGTCGGTTTTACAGTCCAGTGTATTCCACCCCATATGCGGTACCTTGTACTCAGGCTCAAGACGGAATTTGAGTACGGGAACATCGAATATGCCCAAGGTTTTCGTATCATGCTCCTCACTTTGGCGGCACATCAGCTGCATACCCAGACAAATACCCAAAAAAGGCTGTTTGAGGTTGACCAATACCTGGTCCAGTCCCTTGTCCCTCAGGTAGGCCATGGCCGTCGATGCTTCACCCACCCCGGGGAAGATGACGCGGTCGGCCTGCTCCAACAGGGTTTGGTCATCGGTGACCACACCCTCGTACCCGAGCCTGTTGAGCGCACAAAGTACGGAGCGGGTGTTTCCTGCATTGTACTTGACGATGGCAATGTTCATAGCATCCCCTTGGTGGAAGGCAGCTCCATGGAGTATGGATTGCGATGTACCGCCTTCTTCAAAGCCCTCGCAAAAGCCTTGAACAGGGCCTCACACTGATGATGAGCATTCCCCTCACCCACGCTGAGGAAGAGGTTGCACCGGGCGCTGTCACTGAAAGACTTGAAGAAGTGCTCAACCATCTCAGTCGGAAACGTCCCGATGTACTCACGTTTGAAGTCGACCTTCCATTGCAGGTACGGCCTGCCTGAGAAGTCGATGGCAACCTGGGCAAGCACATCATCCATGGGAAGCAGTTCAAACCCATACCGGCTGATACCCCGCTTGTCTCCCAGAGCCTGACGGAAAGCCTGCCCCATCGCCAATCCTACATCCTCGACGGTGTGATGCTCGTCAACGATCAGGTCCCCATGGGCATGCACATGCATGTCACAGCCGCTGTGTCGCACCACCTGCTCGAGCATGTGGTCGAAGAACGGCAGGTGGGTATGGACACTCCCCAGACCACCGCCGTCGAGATTGAGCTCCAGGGTAATCTCGGTCTCCTTCGTCTTGCGCTCCAGACGGGTGAGCCGGGGAGCGAGGGTGCTGTCGTCGAGCAGGAATGAAGCGACATCCGCCCAGTTGTCACTGACGTGGATGCAGGTTTCTTTCAAATTCTCAGGCAACTCTGCAAAGCGGGAAGGGGGTGCAAACCAGATGGCTTTGCAGCCGAGGTTCTTTGCAAGCTGCACATCGGTCAGCCGGTCCCCGATCACCACCGAGTGCTCAAGGTCGTACTTCTCACCCTGATACTCCCCAAGCATCCCGATTCCTGGCTTCCTGCCCGGGCAGTTGTCCGAAGGCAGGGAAAAATCGATGTGCAGGGCATCAAAGGAGATTCCTTCTCCTGCCAAAGTCTCCAAGATTCTCTGCTGGGGAATGTCAAAGGCCTCCTGGGGGAAAGAAGGAGTACCCACGCCATCCTGATTGCTCACCATGGCAAAATACCACAGTCCGGATGCACGCAGCCTGGACAGGGCACAGAACACACCCGGGATATAGCGTATCTTTTCCAGACTGTCGACCTGGGTCTCCTCGACGATAATGCCGTCACGATCCAAAAACAACACCCGTTCATGCATGCTCATACTCCTTCAAGGCAGACAGAAGTACATCGTTCTCCTGCTTGCTGCCTATGGTGATCCTCAGACAATTCTCACAGTGCATCTCTTTGCTGCGGTTACGAACAATAATACCTTTGCCAAGCAGATAGTGGTAGATGGAAGGCGCGTCGGTCACGCGGACCAGAAAAAAGTTCGCGTCACTGTCGAACACCTGGACAACACAGTCCACCTGTGCAAGCTCGGTGCGCAGGCGCGCCCGCTCCTCCTTGATCAAGGCAAGGCCCTGCTTGACCCGCTGTGCCTGTTTGAGAGCCTTCAGTGCGATATCTTGTGAAGGACCTCCCACATTGTAGGGATATTTCATGCTTCGAAGAACAGCGATGATCTCTTTGCTGGCAATCGCCACTCCGACTCGGGCACTCGCCAGGGCCCAGCACTTGGAGAGTGTGCGCAGGACTACAAGGTTTTCGAACTCACCCAAAAGGCTCACCGCACTGGCTTGGCTGCTGAAATCAAAATATGCCTCATCAACAACCACGATTCCGTCGAACAGAGAGCAAATCGTACGCACCTCATCGAGGGGGAATGCATTGCCGCTGGGGTTGTTCGGACTGCAAATGAACAGCAATTTCAAGCGGGCTTCATTGGTTCTGCTTGCTTTCTCCTCAGCCAGGCATCTCTTCAAGGCAGGAAGGTCGAGCTGGAAATGGGGAGTGAGGGGGACCGTCTTTACAATGACATCGTTGATATCTGCAAAAACGCGGTAGGCACCGTAGGTGGGGGGCATGAGAAGGACGGAATCCTTGCCGGGCCGGCAGAAGCAGCGAAACAGGTTGTCGATCAACTCGTCACTGCCGTTCCCGATAATCGTCTGGTCGAACGGAAGACCCAGCACCTCCTCGAGGGCTTTGCGCACCATCGTGGCCAAGGGATCGGGATACCGGTTTACATCCTCCCTCCCCACAAATTCCTGCCAGTTTTCATTGGCGTCGAGGTACACTTCAGCCTCACCGGTGAAATCATTGCGGGCACAGCTGTAGGGCTTCAACGTGGCAATATTTTCTCTGAGCAACTCTCTCATCTTTCTCCTCCCAATCGAATCGCAACCGCATTGCGGTGCGCTGTCAGCTTCTCTTGCTGTGCCATTACCAGCAAGGTCGGCGCCAAGCCTTCCAACCCTTCCCTGCTCAACTTCTGCACCGTGATTTTCTTCAGAAAGGAATCGGTACTCACTCCGCTGTAGCTTCTTGCCCAACCGTTGGTGGGCAGGGTATGGTTGGTACCGCTGGCATAGTCACCTGCACTTTCACACGAGTAGGGACCAAGGAATATCGAACCTGCATTCACAATCCACTGCAGCACCCGGTTCTCGGTCTTTTCATCATTCATGTTGATGATCAGGTGCTCGGCGGCATAGGTATTGGCCAATGCTGCACATCGCTTCAAATCAGGATGCACGAATGCCCGGCTGCCAGCCAAGCTTGACAGAAGGTACTCCTGCCTTCCCAGCGTCGCCAACTGGTCCTCCATGGCCTGTTCAACCCTGTCCAAGAAAGCAAAACCTTGTGTTTGCTCCGCACAGACAACCAGCATGGCCTGGCTGTCCCGCCCATGCTCGGCTTGGCTGAGCAAATCGCTGGCAACATACGATGGGTTGGAAGCAGGAGAGGCAAGCACCATCACCTCACTCGGGCCGGCAGGCATGTCGATGGCGCAACAACTGCCGCTTACCTGGATTTTTGCCTCGGTGACATACTGGTTGCCCGGTCCAAAAATCTTATCCACCGCCTCGATGCTTTGTGTTCCATAGGCCATGGCCGCAATCGCCTGTGCACCGCCTATTTTGTATATCTCCTTCACACCACACATCGAAGCGGCATACAGAATGGCCGGATGGACGTTGCCATCCGAATCAGGAGGGGTGCAGAGCACCACCGATGGACAGAGTGCAACTTGGGCCGGTACAGCCAGCATCAACGTGGTGGAAAACAAGGGAGCCGTACCGCCTGGAATATAGAGGCCGACCCGTTGGATGGGAACGATCTTGCGCGAGAGCTCAACACCAGGGGCGACAACAAGCTGTTCACCGCCGGGACGCTGCCGGGCATGGAAGGCCTTGATGTTGTGGTAAGCCACCGCCAAGGCCTGTTTCAAGTCATCGGGTACCCTGCCCTCAGCGTCAAGGATTTCTTTTTCACTCACCCTCAGCTCGGAAAGAGAGGCTTTGTCAAACTGTTTGGCAAACCGAAACAAGGCCTCGTCACCTTCTTCTTGTACTGCTGCAAGAATGGAACGCACTTGCTCTGTCAAAGCTTCGGAGTCGGTCTTGTTACGGGCGAGCAAAGACGGCAGCTGCTCGTCTTGGGGATCATAGAATCGCGCAAGATAGGCCATACATCCCCCCTATTCGGTCATTTTCTCAATCGGAGTCACCAGGATTCCCTGGGCTCCGAGTGCCTTGAGTTGCTCGAATACATCCCAGAACGTATCCTCGGCAACAACAGTCTGGACCGAAACCCAACCGCTTTCCATCAGGCGGGTGACCGTAGGACTTTTCATGCCCCCGACGATGCGTGCCACTTGGTCCAGGTGCTCCTCGGGAAGGTTGAAGAGTACATACTTGTAGGATGCAGCCCGCATTACTGCATCGATGCGAAGCATCAGGCGCTTCAGAATAGCTTCCTTTTCGCTGCTGCCCATCTGTTTGCGCCCGATCATGACTGCGGTGGAGGTGTAGATGGCCTCAACTTCCTTCAATCCGTTCATGGCAAGGGTGGCGCCGGTGGACACCAAGTCGCAAATGGCATCGGCGATGCCGACAGCCGGTGTTACCTCGACCGATCCGGAGACGTGGACAAAACTGGCCTTCACTCCCCTCTCTTGCAGGATTCCCCCAAGGATGTTGGGATAGCTGGTGGCGATTCTCAGGCCTTCCAAGCTTGAAAGCCCAAAGTACTGCATGTCCTGGGGAACGGCGATGCTGAGACGACACTTGGCAAAGCCGAGGTCCCTGAGCACCTGCAAATCGATGGCCTGCTCATCGTACTCATTCCGCCCCACTATACCGATGTCGGAGACCCCGTCATGGATGTAGGCAGGAATATCGTCGTCGCGGACATACAGGAACTCCAGGGGAAAGTTGGATGCCTGCTCCTTCAGGACACGTTCGTCACTGCCGAACTTGATGCCGCACTTCTTGATGATTTCCAGCGATTTCTCACTCAATCTTCCACTCTTCTGGATTGCAATCCTCAGCACTTGGTCCATATCCTACTCCTATCAGGGTATAAAAAAACCCCCGCGACATGCGGAGGTCTGTATCTATAGGTCTCAGAGCCCACCTGTCTACGGTTGGTTACGGTAGTGATGATGGCTCTCGTGGCAAAAGGTTCTGTTCATGGCGAAACCTTACCGCTGTCACGCCGTTTCTGTCAATACCCCAGCAGGAAAACTGCATAGATATTCATATTTCATACAGAATAGATTTCGTTGACCTGCCTAAAAACTCTATGCTACCATCAAACACAATCCTTGCTTGGAGATACAGATGAAACTACTGGTATTCGTCCTGAACAACGAAGAACATCTGGAAGAAGTGCTTGAAGCCTATGTGGAAGCAGGCATCGCAGGATCCACCATCCTCGACAGCGAAGGAATGGGTCGCTTTTTGACCTATGAAGTACCCCTTTTTGCTGGATTCAAGGACTTCATGAAAGGCAACAGGCCCTACAATAAAACCATCCTGTCAGTCGTAAAGGATGAAGAGGTGGTGCTTAGGGCCAAGCAGCTCGTCGACGGGGTGGTTGGAGGGTTGGAGAATCCTGGAACCGGCATCATGTTCACCCTGCCTGTTGATTGGGCTGCTGGGTTGGTACAAGAAGAGGAAGAGGTATAGGCATGGCGGAAATCAGAGAGTTGCTCGATCAGCGCTGCATTCTGCTCGATCGAAGCGAGAAGACCTTGGATGGAGTCATCAGGACCCTCACCGACCAACTCCATGCGGTGCACCCTGACCAAACTCCGCAAAACTTGATGGAGCGTGTCACCGATGGGCTCTTTCATACCACCTGCATGGGAGAAGGCTGCGCCATCACCCATGCCCGCTGTCCTTCCATGCAAAAGACACTGCTTGCAGTCATGCGTCTCTCCCCTCCCTTGGATCTCAACGCTCTCGACGACAAGCCTGTAGTCTTGGTTTTCCTGTTGGTCGGGCCCCAAAGCAGCTCCAGCTTTCATTTGAGGATCCTGAGCAAACTGGCACGTTTGCTCCATCAACCGGACCTCCGTGAAGCGCTGATAGCCAGCAGGAGCAGCGAAGTTTTCCATACACTCATTGCCGATAAGGAGTAACGATGAATAGCAGAAGAATCTGGGCCTTCATACGTTTCGTACTGACCTCCCTCTTTCTTTTCCTCGTCTGGTTTCTTTTTTCCACAGACACAGAACTGTTTTCGGTGCTCTTCGGCCTCGGAGCCTCCATTCTGACGGCAAGTCTCACCTATCACATTTTCCTTCCTGAACATGAGGCAGGCCTCCTCTTCTTCATACCCAGGCCTCTTTCTCTTATCAGGTTTCTCGTCCTCATGGTCATATCCCTCTATGCCAGCAGCTTCTCGGTAGTGAAAGCTGTAATCAGCGGGAACACAAATCCACGAATCGTCCACTTTCGCACCCGGCTGCGTTCTGACCTTGCACGAACCGTCCTTGCCAATGCCATCACCTTCACTCCGGGCACCATAACGCTGGACCTCAATGACGACCACCTGACTGTACATTGGCTGCTCTGCTCGACCATCCATGCCAAGGCGGCGGGTGAGGCGATCAAAACGAAGATTGAGCATGCTTTGGGGAGGACATGGATATGAGTGCATTCATCCTCAAAGGGATGCAAACAGCCTTGGTCATATTCGTCTGCATCACCCTGATCCGCCTCATGCTCGGCCCCACCTCAAGTGACCGCCTCGTTGCGCTGAATGTGCTCTCTGCTGTTTCCCTGGCCTTCTTGATCCTTTGGGGTATTCAAACCGGAAGGACACTGTACCTCGATGTAGCCTTGGTCTACGATATTTTCGGTTTTCTGGGCTTTTTGGCCATTACGCGGTTTCTCAAGAACCGCAAGGAGGGGCGATGATCATCCGAGAAATCCTTGCCCTCATTGCTTTTGTAATCGGAACCGCATTCGGCATCGCGGGCATGGTCGGGCTCTTCCGGTTCAAAGATCCCTACAGCCGCCTCCATGCAGGCTCGCTGTGCGGAACGACGGCAGTCTTCTCCTACCTGCTCGCCTTGCTGATGCTCTCGCCTTCGCTGGCCAGTACCGCGCGCCTGGTCATCCTCATTGTATTCTTTCTTATATCGGCTCCCACCGGAAGTTCCATTGTTGCAAGATTCATCTGGGAAAGCGGGGATGCTGAACAACATCGATCCTCCATGGCAAAGAAGGACAAGAGCCTATGATCATGCACATCCTCATACTCGGCCTCATTCTAGCATTGGGTGTATTTACCTTGGCAAGCAGGGACCTGTTGCACTCTGTCATTGCGCTCTCCGCCATCAGCATGCTCAGCGCCCTGCTCTTTACCATACTCCGGGCCCCTGATGTAGCAATTACCGAGGCTGCAGTCGGCGCTGGAGTTTCCACTGTCATTTTTGTGTGGGCCATCCGTCACACCCAAAGGCGTGACGAGGAGGAGTCATGAAAGCACTGACACGCATGAAAATTATGCTGACCATCCTCATCCTTGGCCTTGCCGTCCTGCCTGTACTACTCAGTGACACTCCCTGGCCGGTTCAAGCACGCGATTATTTATTCGAGACTGCAAAATCCGATACCGGAGCCGACAATACCGTCAGTGCAATCTATCTCGGATACCGCGCTATGGACACACTCGGGGAGACGCTGGTACTGCTAGTTTCCATCACCGGCACCATGTCCATTCTCATCAATCTAGGCCGCAACAAGGTGGACGAAGAGTCTATCGGGTTCTCACTTGAGCCGGAAAAGCTTCCCAGGCATTCGCTTCGGACAAACCTCATTGAGGTGGTGGCTTCCAAGCTGGGTCCCATCGTTCTTCTCTTCGGCTTGTATGTGATGCTGTATGGACATATCTCCCCAGGCGGGGGCTTTCAGGGAGGCGTAATCGTTGCTTCGGGTATTGTCTTTTTGGCACTGGGAACCGAATTGAAAACAAAGCTGACCAATACCATCGTCCTCTCCCGCATCGAGTCCCTGTCGTTCCTCTTTTTAGTGCTTGCATCAATCAGCGGAGTATTTTTTGAGAGCGGCTTCTTCGGCAATCCAGTCAAGTCACTGCAAAACATCTCTCCAAACTTCATCATCCTGCTCAACATCATCATCGGAATGAAAGTGGGAACGAGCATAGCCGTGATGTGCATCGCAATGATGGGAGGAAGCCATGATCATTGAACGCATCCTCATCTTTCTGCTCTTCATTATCGGCTTTGCAGCCATTGTAGCCATGCCCAACATCATCAAGAAAATTTTTGGGTTGAACCTCATGAATGCAGCAGTCGTGCTGCTCTTCATCCTGGAGGGGAGCAGGATTGGAGACCAAGCACCCATTCTCGGTGACGGGGTGAAGCACATTGTCGACCCGATACCCCAAGCCCTGATGCTGACGGCCATCGTCATCGGCGTCTGTGTATCGGCACTCGCGCTCGCCTTGGCAGTACGCCTGTACAAGGCAACCGGGTCGCTTGACATCAATGTCATTACCAAGAGGCTGGAAAGTGAGCATTGAAACACTGTCTCTCGCACCCATCTATTTGCCGTTGCTCGGAGCTGCTCTGATTTTGGTCTGCAAGAGCTTCTTTCCCACGAAAATTCGCAGGCTTGCCGAGTACATGGGAACCATTCTCGGCTTGGGGCTTCCCCCCGTCATTGTCCTTTTTCTCTATCCGACGCTGCAACAACAGGGAAGCATCGATCTTGTTATCGGATCCTATGCCCCTTCAATCGGCATCAACTTCAGCTTCGACGGCTTATCGATCCTCATGATCCTGCTTGCCGCCTGCGTCACCATACCGACCTGGATCTATTCACGGAAAGTCGGACCGGCCCACTCAAACTTTACCGCCCTGGTTCTGATTCAAAATGCTGCAATCAGTGCCATCAGCATGACAAGCGACTTGTTCAACCTGTTTGTATGCCTGGAGGTGATGGGAGTGGTCGCTTATGTCCTGATAGCCAGCAGCCAGAAGGGCAACGCTGTCCATGCTTCCTTCTCCTACCTGATGTTTTCCTCTTCGGCGATGGTTTTCTTCCTGCTGGGTGTCTTCGGTTTGTATCGTCTCACCGGCTCGCTCAGCTATGACGGAATAACCCAAGGCCTTGCAGGGCTTGGCCCAAGCGAGCAAAAAACCGCACTCTTCAGCCTGGTCCTGCTGGTCGTTCCCATACTCTTGCGGGTTGCAGTGATGCCGCTCTCCCTGTGGCTCATCGATGCACACTCCAAGGCTCCTCATGCAGTATCAGCACTGTTGTCCGGAGTTCTGCTCAAGATTCCTCTCTTTGCCTTGATCAGGGTGCTTCATCTCACGCCTCTTGCATCGGGCATGGGCCTTCCCATCAGCTGGGCGGGAACCATCACCGCCCTGCTGGCGGTACTATCCGCCCTTGCCCAGTCCGATGCAAAGAAGCTCTTGGCCTATCATTCGATCAGTCAGATCGGCTATGTGGTCAGCGCCTGGGGCTTGGCACTCCATACTGGGCTGGAGACACAAGCAGGAGCATTGTTGCTTGCCGCCTCCCTCTTTCATGCTTTCAGCCACGCACTTTTCAAGGCTCTGTTGTTCCTCTCCATCGGAACGACAACCGACTGCAGCGGCAACCGTGATGTCTATACGCTCAGGGGGGCAAACCATCGGCTGAGGCAGGAAGGAGAGGTGCTGCCGCTGACCATGCTCTGTTACTTCATAGCAGCCCTCAGCATCACCGCACTCCCTCCTTTCAATGGATTCTTCAGCAAGACACTGCTCACCTACTCTCTCAAGGGCGGGTGGCAATATGCCATCCTCAGCATTGCAGGAGCGGGTACGGTTGCCTCGTTCATGAAGCTTTCGCGTATCTTTCTGCCTTCCAAGCAACCACTTGAGCCGATTGTGAAAGAAAGCCTTCCCCGTTTCCCCTTCACCTTGCACCTCGGCCTGTCCATCCTGGCCGCCTTATGTGTTCTCACCGGCATTTTTGCTCCCAACCTGATTTTTTTCATCGGCACGCTACTTGGCGGGGCTTATGCCTTGGATTATGGAAACCAGTTCTTTTTCAGTGCATCAAACCTGCTTAAAACCTTGTATACGCTCTTTGGAGGAATTGCATTGTTTGCCTTGGCTGTCAGCAAGCCTGGATCGAAGGTGCTGTACCGCCTCAAGGCCATGAAAACTTCTTTCTCCGATCTCTTCCTTGGTTTTGCCGCTGCCATTGCCGCCTTGCTTCTCATGCTGCTGCAGCATTGAAAAAGGCTGCAGGAAATCCCGCAGCCCAAAGCATGAACATGCTGTGTACTTAGTCGGCCATCACCAGATCAAGATCGATCTCGCAAGCGATGGTGGGCATGATGCTGCCCCAGTTTTCAAGAACCTGCGGATGAATCTCGCCGAACACCCCGACCTCGGTCTGTCCGATCATAATGCGTGCACAGCGGCCCTCGATGAATCGGGCATCCCCCTCGAGGGTTGCGAGAGAGAACTCCTTGCCCAAAAAGTAGAGAAGCGTATTGACCAACGAAGAGACATCGTTGTAGCCCATCACGCTGTCGCTGGCCAAAAAGCCGAGGGTGTTGCGGGTGGTCGTTCCACTGTTGTCGCGCTCATCGCGGAAGGCAACCTTGCCCACCTCGAAAATCTTGTGCGGGAACGGTGCGTGGGCGCTGACACTCTCGCTCTCCAACAACGAGGGAATGATCGAGGGGCGGACCACCTCATAATTCTCACTCATCGGATTGGAAATGAAAATGCACTTCTCCTGCGGAAAATTCATGTTGTCCACATACTCACGCTTGGACCCAAGGTAGTTGTACATCATCTCCTGGAACCCAAGGCCGACCATCAAATCCTTCACCTTGCGGCCCATCTCCTCGGCAGGGCTGAGGCGGCCGACCGTGAAATCCTGAGGCATCTCAGGCTCAAACTTGTTCAGACCGTGTCCGATCATCACATCCTCAATCAAATCAACGGGATGCAAAAAATCGTTTCGGTACTCGGCAACGGTTGCATAGACTACATCGTTGTCGCAAATTGCATGCATGCCCATGCGCTTCAATGCCTTGACGACTTCAGTCGAGCTCAACTTCATACCCAGCGTCTTGTGAATCTGGGCCATTGAACAAGAGACGGGCTCCTGGAAGTAATAGGGAACCGTAATCTCGCTGCCGAACTCGGTCTCCTCACCGAGGATGACTTTGACGGGAAGAATTTCAAAACCCATGTCACTCATGTCGCAGGCCATGATGGAGGCTGCAAGCAGCAGGTCCTTCAAATCCATGCCCGAAAGCTCGAGAAAGAGGTTCTCATCCCCTACTTCCACCGCCCCGATGCGGTCGCTGTTGATGACAGGGGGGAAGGAGAGCACGTCGTTGTTGTCGTCGTGCAGGAAGGGGAAGAGTTTGTGGCCGCTGACAATGGGACCGTACTCCTTTCCCTTGGGATGTTCGGTGCAGATTTGGCGGAGAGTCAACTCCTGCTCCATCCCAAGCGGTACAAAGGAGGTGGTATCGGGATCGGCCCCACGGTAGTGCACCGGGTACTTGATCAGGTCGGAACGGTAGATTCCCATGGCTATGGTCTTGCGCTTGCGCCCGAAGTTCGAGCACAGCTTCTCCTGGCTCTGAATCAGAGCCTCAAGATCGTCCTCGCTCACCTTATGGCCGCGGGCGGCAAAGCCGATGGAGAACGGACGGACTTCCTTTACCGATGCGTCGATGATCAGTGAACGGCCTTCACTGTCGAAGGTCTCATCCGCTGTTGAGAAGAAGTCGTAGAGCACGACCTCTTCTTTTTCGTAGGACTTGAGCAGGCGGACGATGCCGGCAGCAGACCAGAGGTCGGGCCGGTTGGTGTCATTCAGCTCGATCTTAAGCACATCCCCCTCATAGCCGTCCAATTCTGCCTTTGCGACCGGCAAGAGCGCCTCCAATTCACTATCACGAAGGGTTTTTCCCAACAAGCTGAAGAACAGCCTGCCGGTGGTTTCAATCTTTGGCATTAGTTTCCTCTCCTCATGCGGACCGACTCGATGTTCGGGGTAAAGAGTTCGCGCAGGTCATTCAAACCGAGGTGCATCAGCGCCATGCGGTCGATTCCCAATCCCCAGGCAAGCACCGGCACGTCGATTCCCAGCGCCTTGGTAACTTCGGGGCGGAAAATTCCGCTTCCCCCGAGTTCAAACCATCCAAGCACCGGATGCTTGATGTGCACTTCGATCGAGGGTTCGGTGAAGGGGAAATAGCCGGGGACGTACTTCACTTCCTCAGCTCCCGCAATCTCCTCGGCGAACATTTTCAGCAATCCGAGCAGGGTCTTCAGATTCACATCCTCTCCCAGGACAATACCTTCGGTCTGATAGAAGTCGGCCCCGTGGGTGGCGTCGACCTGATCGTAGCGGAAGCAGCGGACAACCCCGAAGTACTTGCCGGGAACCTTGGCCTTGGGAAGCTGATGGGCGGACAGGACGGTGCCCTGGCTGCGCAGGACCTGACGGCGGGTAAATTCATGGTCGAAGCTGTACCTCCAACCCCGGCTGCCGGTGGTCCACCCATCCTCATGGGTTTTCGCCACCTGACTGAGCCACGGCTCTTCAATTTCCTTGCAATGCACCGGGTCCTTGACGTAGTAGACATCGTGGATGTCACGGGCGCTGTGGAACTGAGGCATGAACAGGGCATCGCCGTTCCAGAACTCGTTCTCCACCAAAGGTCCATCAAACTCCTCGAATCCGAGACTGCACAGCTTGTCCTTCACCCATTGCAAGTAATTGCCATAGGGGTTGTGACGGCCGGGTATCAGTCGGCTTGTGGGGGCGTTCAGGCCGTAGGGGCGGAAGGAAGCCTGCTTCCAGCTGCCGGTGGAGAGGATTTCGCTGGTAACCAATCCCAGCTCCTCACCGGTGATATGAGCCCTCAGGATGGCCTCTTTTGCCCTATTTCCCTCATCTGTCAATGCATAGGTGATGAATTCCCGCTCGATGACCTTGAATGGAGAGTTGGCAGCCCCCCGCTTCTTGGCGATCTTGGCCATGGCGGCTTTCTGTGCCTCACTCATTTGTGATTCTACAAGCTCACCGGCAAGGCCGCGGTCCAGCAGCTCGCTGATAAGTACAAACTCACCGCCAAGCTCATCTGCGGTGGCCTGTGCCTTGTTATCGGCATTCATTTTTGCATAACCGGCCTTGGAAAGCTGGCCGAAGGCTGAACCAATCTCACTCTTTTCCAGCTGTAGGGCCGAGGCAAGATCAGGCAGTGCCTGAGGTCCCTCAGCCTTGATAAAGGTAAAGATGCGCTGGGCGGGAGTACCCTTTTGCTGCTGTTCTCGTCCGAACTCAGTCAGTTCATACATGACGCGTGTTTCACGGCTCGTTTCGACCAGGTAGCCCTTTGCGCTCAACCAGCTGAAAGCCTGGTTGCACTGCCCCACATTGTATCCAAGTTCGCCGATGATGCGCTCTGCAGTAATCTGCTGTGCCGGATCGACATGCCTGAGCAGGCGGACTTCCAGTGGATGCAGGTTCTTTACATCGATATCCATGCTGTTCTTACTCCTGTAGATGCACGCCACGCCCATGCGTGGCGCAAGTGCCCTGTATTCTAGCGTCTACAGAAAAAAAAGGAAAGGCTATACAACCTCGAAAAGAGAACGAACCGCCTGCATGACCGCTTCAGTGGAAGGAATTACCTCACGTTCCAACTCCGGTGCAAACGGAATGGGACTCTCCTTGCCGCACAGCCGCTTCGGCGTCGCATGCAAACCGGAGAGGGCTTCGCTGTCACCGGCTACGCAGGCGATGACCTCTGCACCATACCCGCCATATTCGGGACTGTCATGAACCACCAAGAGCCGGCCGGTCTTTTTTACCGAACGAAGAATCGTTTGGGTGTCCATCGGCTTTAGCGTGGCCAAGTCGATGACTTCCACATCGATCTCATCCTGCAGACTCAGTCGGGCTGCAGCATCCAGGCAGGTGGTGACTGCATGACTGTAGGAGACAATGGTGACATCCTTGCCGCGCTTCTTGATGATGGCTTTGCCGATGGGAAGCAGATACTGCTCATCCCCTACCGGACCCAGGTTGTTGTAGAGGTGCTTATGCTCAAAATACAGCACCGGATTGTTGCTTCTTATTGCACTCTTGAGCAGGGCTTTTGCATCTCCGGGACAGGAAGGTGCGACAATGATCAAGCCGGGGATGTTGGCGAACATCGCCTCCAGGCACTGGGTATGCTGCGCCCCGTGTCCGGTGCCGCTGCCGATCGGCGCACGAAGCACCATCGGAGCCGATAACTGGCCTGCGCTCATGAACCGGATTTTGGCAGCATGATTGATGATCGGATCGCTTGCAAGGGTGGAAAAATCCCCATACATGATCTCCACAACCGGTCTGAGCCCAAGCAGGGAGGCTCCGACGGCAAGGCCGGTGAATCCTTCCTCGCTGACCGGGGTTTCGTGTATCTGCTGTGCATGCTTTGCATACAGGTCTCCGGTCACCTTGAAACAGCCGCCGTACAAGGCGATGTCCTCCCCGATGAGGTGCACCGCTTTGTCCCGGCTCATCTCCTCGTCCAGTGCTTGACGTATAGCCTCGCGGTAGCTCATCCTCGTTGTTGTTTGGCAGACCCTGTAGACTTCTTCCTCCTCCGGGGCGAAGATGTATTCCATTGCCTGGTCGAGGCTGATGCGTTGTTCCCGGATTGCAGTTGCATCCAAGGCGGCCTCATCGATATGCTTGCGCGCCTCCAGAATGAGGCGGGAGACATCCTCCTCGGTAAAGAGACCGCTGTCGACCATCCTGCGGGAGAAAAGAAAGATGGGATCGCGTTCACTCCAGGCAGCCTCTTCCTCCCGGCTGCGGTAGATGCAGGGATCGCTCTTTGAGTGTCCGCAACACCGATAGGTCTTCACTTCCAAAAAAAAGGGTTTGCCGGTAGTACGGATGTAGTTCACAGCCTTGGCGGCTGCCGCATACACAGCCTCGACATCATTGCCGTCCACTGTCTCATGCTTGATGGAGTACGAGTCGGCGCGGCTTGCGATGGAAGAGGTGGAAATCATGCGGCTGGCTGCGGCGCTCATGCCGTACTCATTGTTTTCACAGTAGAACAGGACAGGAAGCGACCACACCGAAGCTAGGTTCATGCTCTCGTGCAACGAGCCCCGGCTTGTAGCACCGTCTCCAAATATTGCTACACTGATCGCCCTGCTTTTCTGCATTTTCAAGGCGAATGCAAGCCCGGTTGCCAGGTTCACCCCGCTGCCCACTACTGCTGAAGAACCTGCGTTCCAAGTCTGCACATCGGTCATGTGCATCGAGCCGCCAAGCCCTTTGCAGACACCGTCGGCCGAGCCGAACATCTCGCTGAACAACTTCCGCTCGTTGGTTCCCCGGGCAATGGTGTGGCCGTGGCATCGATGGGTCGGAACTATCCAATCACCCTGGTCGAGGGCCAAGGAGAGGCCGGCTTGGCACGCCTCCTGTCCGATGGACAGATGAGTCGTCCCGTGCATCTCCTTGCGCTTGAAGAATTCATCGATACACTCCTCGAAACGGCGTGAACGCACCATCATCGAGAGCGCAGACTGCGCCTGTTCTTTTGAAAAATCCATGCATGCTCCCCGGCAGGATATGCAGTCCTGCCTTTCCAAGCCATCTCAGGTGTTTGGCCTTCTATGATTGTCTTTCCATCCTATTGGTTGGAAAGAATACTGTCAATAAAACCGATATATATCGTATGGAAGTCACCGTCCTGATAGAACGATTCAATTTCCGGAAGCAGAAACGACTCTTTGACAAGAGGCAATACAGCAGCTTTCGTACAAGAGAAAACCAACGAAGCCTGTTTGAAGGTTACACGTTCATCACCATTCGGCCCTCTCAAACAGCTGATTTTCAGGCCGGTTTCAGCAATCTTGTCGTAGTCACGACCACTGTGCCGACCGCACCAGAGCAACCGTTCCTTCATCTCCGGGGGAAAGAATGAGACCGTGAACCCTTCGTTCTGCTCAAGGAATTGATGGGTGTACCTGCTCTGTCTTACATACAAGGTAAGGATGTTTCTTCCCCACAGGACTCCCATCGACCCCCAGGAGGCAACCATGGTGTTGTACTTTTCGGAAGTACCTGCAGTGATAAGAAACCCGTCGGTCCCGATCGCAGTAAAGGGATTCATTTGCAGAAGTTCAATGGGAACGTCAACATACATGATGGGCCTCCTTTTCACTACTTTCAGTGTAGTATTGCACCAAGAGTGTGGTCAAGTAGCAAAAATTCTTCAATTGAAGGAGCTTGATGCCGACCTGCCCAACATTGACACTGCCCTATTTTTCGTATATTCCTACAGCATACAGAACATGTTCCAACAGAAATCTGTTGCGTTGAGGAGGCCCCATGAAAGATTCTCTCGCGATCCCTGCTTTGACAGAGGATCTCGCCCGTGTTCTCATTGATGCAGACACGATCAACCGCAGGGTTGATGAGCTTGCCCGGCAAATCAGTGCCGATTACAAAGGCAGCGAAGGCACGTTGATCCTCGTGGGAGTACTCAAGGGCTCCTTCATTTTCATCGCCGACCTCGCCCGAAAACTGAATGTCGACCATGTCGTCGACTTCATCGCACTTTCTTCCTATCAGGGAGACCACAGCGGCAACGTCAGGCTGTTGATGGATACCCGGGAGAACATGGAAGACAAGCATGTCTTGATCATCGAGGACATCCTGGACAGCGGCAACACCCTCGACTACCTGATCCGAAGCTTCAAGACCCGCAATCCAAAGTCGGTGCGCACCGCAGTCCTTTTGGACAAGCCCGACCGTCACGTGGTTCCGGTGGACATCGATTACATCGGATTCACCATCCCAGATGTCTGGGTCGTCGGCTACGGCCTGGATTACAATGAAAAGCATAGAACCCTTCCCTACATCGCCGAGATGTATCCACAAGCCTGAGGAGCAAGAGATGGACGATGAAAAATTCTACGTCAGTTACAATTCGGTACACAAGCTGGTCAAGAAGCTCTCATTCGAGTTGATGGAATCCGGCTACGATCCCGATGTAATCGTTGCAATCGGAAGCGGCGGCTTCATCCCCGCAAGGATTATGAAAACCTTCATCAACCGCCCGATTTACGCTGTAGGAATCTCCTACTATGGCATTGACAAGAAGCACAAGGACCACCCGACCAAAATCCAGTGGATCGACGAGGTGCAGACGCAGTTGGTGGGCAAGAAAGTCCTCTTGATTGATGAGGTCGACGACACCCGAGCCACTTTGGCCTACTGCGTCGGAGAACTGTTGAAGTTCAAACCGGAAGAAATCGCTGTTTTGGTCCTGCACAACAAGCTTAAGACCAAGGATGTGGAATTTCCGTCAGAAATAAAGAGGTATTTTGCAGGTATGGAGCTTGCAGATTTGTGGATCAAGTATCCTTGGGATGCCGAGGATATTGAGGACCATACCCAAAAAGAGGTTCAGATGCTGCAGGATCTGGCCAAAGACGGCAAGGAGTTGTATTGATGAGCAACGTTACTTCGATTGTGGGAGCACAGTGGGGCGATGAGGGCAAAGGACGAATTGTCGACTACCTTGCGGTACACTCCGACTTGGTGATCCGCTACCAGGGAGGCGACAATGCCGGGCATACCGTCATCAACAAGATGGGCAAGTTCGCCCTCCATATCATTCCCTCCGGTATTTTCAATCCCGAGACCATGAACATCATCGGTGCCGGTACCGTGGTGAACTTTGAGACCATGGCTGAGGAGCTGGACAGCATTGCACAAAAGGGTTTGGAGGTGAACAACCTCTTCATCGATGTGCGGGCCCACCTGATCATGCCTTATCATCGCGCCCTTGATGGAGCCCAGGAGGGTTCGAAGAGCGAAAAGATGCAAATAGGCACCACCAAGCGGGGCATCGGTCCGTGCTACAGCGACAAGGCATCCCGTTCGGGTATCCGCGCCGCCGACCTGCTGGATTTCGACCGCCTGAGAAACCGCATTGAGATGGCCTTGCCTCAAAAGAATCGGGAACTGGCTTATTTCGGGCTTCCTGAATACACCGTCGACGAGTTGATGGCCCTCTGCGCCAAGTGGAAGGACCGCTTTGGTCATATGATCATCGACAGCCTGAGGGTTGTCCGCCAAGCCTATGAGGAAAACAAAAGCATCCTCTTGGAAGGCCAGCTGGGTGTCATGCGCGATCTGGACTGGGGCATCTACCCCTACACCACCAGCAGCAGCCCCACCAGCGGAGGAGCAGCAGTGGGAAGCGGGTTGGGCCCACGGCGTATCGACCAGGTCATCGGCGTAACGAAAGTCTACTCCACCAGTGTCGGAGGCGGACCTTTCATGACCGAACTGAACGACGAGACTGCCGAGAAACTGAGGGCCATCGGGGGTGAGTATGGAGCGACCACCGGCAGACCCCGCCGCTGCGGCTGGTTCGATGCAGTGGCTGTAGATTACTCGTGCTGGATCAACGGCTTCACCTCCCTCGCCCTTACCAAGCTCGATGTGCTCGATACGTTTGAGAAGATCAAGGTATGCACCGCCTACCGGGTCAACGGAGAGGTCATCACCCATCTGCCGGAAACCGCCCTTCAGGAAATCGCCCAGCCGATTTACGAGGAGTTTGACGGCTGGATGACGCCCACCACCGAAGCAAGAAAGTGGGAAGACCTGCCCGAGAAAGCCCAAGCTTACTGCAAGCGCCTGGGTGAGTTGGTTGGATGCCCGATCAAGTACATCTCCGTCGGTCCCGAGCGAGACCAGATAATCATTCTCTAAAAAACAAGCGAGGCCTGCCGGATACGGTGGGCCTC
>NZ_DJGW01000089.1:24785-25252 GCF_002432845.1 Sphaerochaeta sp. UBA5836 | reverse complement strand
ATAGCAGTCGATTGGAATAGAATCATCTACCACCCCGGAAAAACGGGTGGAGCCTATGAGGTACCACCAAGGTATACCTACAAAGGCCAAACCTATACGATGGAAACCGGCTGGGGAAGGGAAAGCGAGGTTTTAGAGTTCTTCGACCTTTTGAAAACTCAAGAGTTGGATGAGCAGACCAGAGGCTTGATCACAGAGCTTGAGCGAGCAATGAAGAAGCAGAGTACTTGGATGCAGACCGGCCTGCTTACCGAGCTTGCAGGTCTGACCATGATGCTCACCCCCCTCTTTCTCATGAACGATTCTGTCGACCCTCCCACCACGCCGACGTGGGCCGCCTGGACAGGGGTGGCAGGCCTTGGGGTGAACATCGCTGGATTGGGCATACTGATCAGTCAGCTGTTCGTCAATCATGATCACTATCTGCCAAGGATTGCCGATTCATACAACAGCAACGTCCGCTGAGA
>NZ_DJGW01000089.1:0-24729 GCF_002432845.1 Sphaerochaeta sp. UBA5836 | reverse complement strand
TCCCCTATTCGATACCGCCATTGACCACTTCGATCAGCGGCCAGGCTTTTACCGTGTTGATACAGATTTGAGGAACCTTCCTAATCCGAGGCCCAATCATCAGTCTGATATGCTTATCCATTTTTCAATGTTTCACGGTCATTGCTGGAACTCTACGTGGTATCTCATTGCAAACCAAGTTCCAACTCAATCTCATCTTCGATGCGCTCAAGCCTCGATCGATGAACAAGGTCGGCAATACGCAAACTTTTACTTCTACATACCGTTTGGCGAGCTCGACCTCTTCATTCTTCAACCGTACTGATAGCGACACTGTTGCATACCTTCCTTGTGCGATACTTTGCAATTCAGAGAAATGCAGCTAGTGCCTACTTCTTCCCGTATAGGCTTTCCGGTTTCCAAAAAAAGGAAAAAATTTCTGATAAGTTATTGACATATGCCGGAAACAAGAGTATTGTAGAGATAGTTACTGACATATGTCAATAATAACTTATTACAAGGAGGCACGATATGCCACGAAGAGATGGAACAGGACCTGCCGGATTCGGTCCGATGACAGGAAGAGGTATGGGTAATTGCACCAATTACTCTACAATTGGGTATGGAATGGGAAGACGCTTTGGCAGAGGCTGCGGTTGGGGATTCGGCCCCTATGGAGCTCCAGCCTCCCCCATCACCCTCGCAGAGAGAAAACAGATGCTTCAAGAGGAGTTGAAACATGTTGACTCATTGCTTGGGCAATCGGAAAAGTCATGAGTAGACCGCGCAAATGGCGAAGTGTCTGTTCGCTTCCCTCCAACTCCAGGTTCGGGCCGCTCGGCCCGTCCCTGGAGGGTTTGCAGCCGGTGGTCATGACCGTGGATGAGTACGAAACCATTCGACTCATCGACCATGAGGGCATGACCCAGCAGGAGTGCTCTGAAGAGATGGAAGTAGCCAGGACCACCGTGCAGGGGATGTACGATAGTGCAAGGAAGAAACTGGCTGCTTCCTTGGTGGAGGGCAGACCATTGTTTATTGAAGGAGGCGAGTATCGCCTCCACGACCATAACGGCCCTGGATTTGGAAGAGGCGGCAGAGGATGCCGATGGCGTCAAAGAATGGGCAATGAGGAAGGAGAGAATCAACTATGATTGTAGCAGTACCGGCAGAAGAACAGAAATTGGATAGTCCTTTGTGTGTATCCTTTGGAAGAGCACCCTATTATTGTATTTTTGATACCGAAAAGCAAAAAAGCAGCTTCATAGCAAATGAAGCAGCCCAGAGTCCGGGAGGAGCCGGCATACAGGCGGCTCAGGATTTGGTGGACGCAAAAATCACAACGCTTATCACCTTCCGATTGGGAGAGAATGCTGCAAAAGTACTGCATGCGGCAAATGTGACCCTGCTTAAGGCTTTGAACCTCAGCATAGCGGACAATATAAACGCGATGCAGGAGAACAAGCTTGCTGAATTGGACGCCATCCATGCAGGATTCCATCATGCCCACTGATCGCACCATTGCCGTGCTGAGCGGCAAAGGCGGGACCGGCAAGACCTTGGTCAGTGTCAACCTCGCTGCTGTTGCAGACCAGGCAACCTACATAGATTGCGATGTGGAAGAACCTAACGGCCATCTGTTTCTCAAGCCATCCTCTGTATCTGAACAAGTCATTACGGTCGGCAAGCCCGAGGTCGACCAAAAGCTCTGTGACGGGTGCCGAATCTGCAGCAAGGCTTGTGCCTTCAATGCTCTGGCGGTTATCGGGAAACAGCTTCTAATCTTTGAGGAAATCTGCCACAGTTGCGGCTTGTGCATGAGTCTCTGTCCTCAGCATGCATTGAAAGAAGTTCAGAAACCCTTGGGGGTGGTCCGCAAAGGAAGAAGCGGTTCTGTCTCATTTCTTTCAGCAGAAATGAGAATCGGGGAGAGTTCGGCCGTCCCGCTCATCAAAGCCTTGATGAGAGAGAAACAGACCGGTCTTACAATCTTGGACAGCCCTCCCGGCAGCGGCTGCCTGGTGACGGAGACCGTCTCGCATGCAGATTTCTGCCTGTTGGTTGCCGAGCCCACCAAGTTCGGCTCACACAATCTTGCCATGGTCCATGAACTCGTTATGCTCATGGATAAACCGTGTGCAGTTCTATTGAACAAGACGCAGGATGGGGAGAACCCATCAGAAGCGTATGCGAAAACACACAATGTGAGGATTCTGGGATCTTTGCCCTATGATAAGGAATTGGCTCATCTTACCAGTGAGGCTTTGGTGGCAAGCCGTGAGAACGAACACTATCGCTCCTATTTTTCTTCATTGCTGCAGGAGGTGAAAGATGCATCAGATTCTTATCCTCAGCGGTAAGGGAGGGACCGGTAAAACCACTGTTGCCAGTACCTTCATCGCCCTCTCCCATGCCAAAGCCTATGCAGACTGCGATGTTGATGCACCAAATCTCCATCTGGTCATGGGCAGCTTTGAAACAGAGAGGAAGTCCGACTACTTTGGATTGCCTAAGGCTGAGATCGACGGCACGCTGTGTACTGGCTGCAACCTTTGTTTTGAAGTATGTCGCTTTGATGCGGTCATACCCGGTCCAACCTATCAAATCGACCCGATCGCCTGTGAAGGCTGTATGTATTGCCTCCATGTCTGTCGGGCTGATGCAATCCACACCCGACCTGTCAAGGTAGGCGACTTGAAGCTGTATGAACGGAAAGAAGAGCGTTTTTCGACAGCCACCTTGACCATGGGGAGTGGAACCACCGGGAAATTGGTAAGCGAAGTGAAAAAACAGCTCAAGGAAAACATCCCGGAAACCGAAGTGGCAATCCTTGACGGAAGTCCCGGGATCGGGTGCCCGGTCATTGCATCGCTTTCTGGTGTTGATCTAGCCCTCATGGTCAGCGAGCCTTCAGTGAGTGCTTTCTCCGATCTGAAACGGGTCATCACCAGTGCGAGACAGCTGCAGGTCCCGGTTGCAGTGGTTGTGAATAAGTATGATATAAATCCAACGATCTGCGGGGAAATCGAGGTATTCTGTTTCAAGGAAGGGATTCCTTTCCTGGGAAAGATTCCCTATGACAAGCAGGTTGTAACATCATTGAATAGAGGCGAGAATCTGGCATGTCTGAATACTCCGGCATCACAGGCGATCAAGCGAATCTATGAGAAGACTCTCCAAGTATGGAAGGAGCAGGTACGACTATGAAAATCACTACATTGGTAGAAAATACCACAAAATGCAACAATCTCGGGTATGAGCATGGTTTGAGCCTTTTCATCGAAGCGGCAGGCAGAACCATCCTTTTCGATACGGGTGCAAGTGACGTATTTGCCCGCAATGCAGAAATTCTGGGTGTTGATCTTACATCCGTCGATGCAGCAGTCCTCTCCCACGGCCATTACGACCACAGCGGGGGGCTGAAAACATTCTTCGCAATGAACAAGCATGCTCCACTGTATGTCCGAAAGGATGCGTTCGGCCCGTATTACAGCGAACGCAATCCCGGTGAATACCACTATATCGGAGTAGACCAATCCCTCATTACCAGCAATCGGCTCATCTTCACCTCGGCGTATACCCCGATCAGCGGCGGTATCACCTTGTTTTCCAAGGTGGAGGGAACCGACTCCATCCCTTCAGGCAACAAGAGCCTATACAGGAAGGAAGAAGAGACGTACAAGGTGGACAATTTCACCCATGAGCAATACCTTGCCATCATGGAAGGTGATGTTCGGTTGCTGGTAAGTGGATGCTCGCATCGTGGCATACTCAATATTGTGGAAGCCTATCATGAGCATTGGGGGCTATACCCCACCCATGTCATCGGTGGCTTCCATCTCTACAACCACCGCACCGGCGAGCCGGAGGCACCTCAGGTGCTTGAGCATATCGCCAAGAAACTACTTGAGAGCAAAGCCGTTTACTATACCTGT
Organism: Sphaerochaeta sp. UBA5836; assembly: GCF_002432845.1. Taxonomy (NCBI): domain Bacteria; kingdom Pseudomonadati; phylum Spirochaetota; class Spirochaetia; order Spirochaetales; family Sphaerochaetaceae; genus Sphaerochaeta; species Sphaerochaeta sp. UBA5836. The sequence goes on along the minus strand of NZ_DJGW01000089.1, from coordinate 20,815 downwards.
CACTGCACAGGAGAGGAAAACTTCCTCGCCCTTGAGCGTTTGATGGGTGATCGGATTCATTACCTCGCCGGAGGTGATATTCTACAATTGGGAAAGGAGGACAGGCATGAATCAGAATGCAACCAATAATATGAGGGCATATTCGAAGACCGGCAGTATCATCGACCATGTCATCGCTGTCGTCAGCGGGAAAGGAGGGGTTGGGAAATCGTCGGTCACCAGCCTGCTCGCCTGTCAAATGAGACGTAAAGGTTATTTAGTCGGGATTCTGGATGCCGACGTCACCGGTGCATCCATTCCCAAGGCGTTCGGCATCCACCAAAAAGCCTTGGGAGAAGAAGGACGCATCGAACCAGCCATCAGTAAAACCGGCATAAAAATCATCTCTACCAATATGTTGCTTGAGCATGAAAACGACCCGGTCATTTGGAGAGGGCCCCTGATTGCAAACACCGTCAAGCTCTTCTATACGGATGTTGCTTGGGAGCACTTGGATTACTTGTTTGTCGATATGCCGCCGGGAACCGGCGATGTTCCCTTGACCGTCTTCCAAAGCCTTCCTGTTGATGGCATCGTCATGGTGACCAGTCCCCAGGACCTGGTAAGCATGGTAGTAGAGAAAGCTGTGAACATGGCCTCGAACATGAAGGTTCCCATCTTGGGATTGGTAGAGAACTTTTCTTACTTCGAGTGTCCGGATAATCACAAACGGTACGAAATTTTCGGTAAGAGCCACTTGGAACATGTGGCCGGCGATCATGGGTTGAAGGTTTTGGCCAAACTTGCAATCGACCCGAAACTCAGTGAAGCCTGCGATGCAGGAGCAATCGAGACCTATCAGGGTTCAGAAATGCCTGAACTCTGCAAATTATTGGAGAGAAGGGAGTAATGTATGTTGAGAGTAGCAGTAGCAAGTGAGAACAACATGGTGTGCGGCCACTTCGGCCATTGTGAGACTTTTGAAGTATTCGATACGGAGGGTGACAAAATTTTGAGCAGCAAGAGCGTTGCGAACCCGGGCCATCGGCCGGGGTTCCTTCCCAATTTCCTCCATGAGATGGGGGTGAACACCATCATCAGCGGAGGCATGGGAGGCGGTGCCGTCGATATCTTCAACGAGCATAACATCGAGGTTATTCTGGGTGCGCGAGGGGACAGCGAGGATGCGGTGAAAGCGTATCTTGCAGGATCTCTTGCCAGCACCGGCAGTATCTGTCATGAGCACGCCCATCACGACGAGTGCGGCGAATAATCGCGTATCGCCAGTGTAAGTTCCAGCTCCGGCTGGACTTTTTTTTGCAAACTGACACCATGATGGCGTGAACAATTTTGCTGTCCAAATTCACAAATATCCTCAAACAGAGCGTCCATTTGCAATTTTTGGCTGACCAATAGACTAATTTTTGCCTTGGGTTGCCTAACTGACAACTTATATATTACTATTAGGTTGTCTTAACTTGCACAGAAAAGACATCACTGTTATACGAGGAGAAACACGATGATTGAATTTAGGAATGTGACCAAACGATACGGGTCAAACACCGTTCTGCATGATTTGAGCTTTACCATCAAAACGGGGGAGTTCGTCGTGTTGATCGGTCCCAGCGGATGCGGTAAAACCACCACACTACGGACCATCAACCGTTTGATCGAACCCAAAGCCGGTACGGTCTTCATCGATGGCAAGGACGTGACCAAGCAGGATGCTGTAAAGCTGCGCCGAAAGATCGGCTATGTCATCCAGCAAATAGGCTTGTTCCCCAACATGACCGTACACCAGAACATCAGCGTAGTTCCCAAGCTGTTGGGCTACTCCAAAGAGGAGTGCGACAAAATCGTCCACGACCTCCTTGCCTTGGTTGATATGCCCTATGAGGAGAACGCACATAAATATCCTTCTGAACTTTCAGGGGGACAGCAACAGCGCATCGGGGTTCTCAGAGCCTTGGCGGCATCGCCGCCGATCGTCCTGATGGACGAACCCTTTGGGGCCTTGGACCCGGTTACCCGCGATTCGCTTCAGGAAGAAGTGAAGCGGATCCAGAAGAAACTGAAAAAGACCATCGTCTTTGTCACCCATGATATGGATGAGGCACTTCGACTCGCCGACACCATTATTTTCATGGACAAGGGCAGGATTGTACAGATGGCCAGTGCCGAGGAGATGCTCCAGCATCCGGCAAGCCCGGTGATCAAAAGCTTCATGGGCAAACATGCGGGCCATGAAAGTCCCGCTGCAATCCTGCTTGCAGAGGACTTTATGAAGAAGAAGGTCTACAAGGTCTATAAGAATACCAAGACGCTCGAATCCATCGAGATGATGAGCAAGCGCGAGATCAACAGCCTGGTAGTCATCGATGATGATGAGACCTATCTTGGAACAGTATCCATCGAGGATATCAAAACACGCGGAAGGGCCGGCCGCTCGATTGCGGAGTTGATCAATCCCGACACCATGACCGTCGGTCGCAAAGACGATGCGAAGGAGGCGCTGGACAAGCTGCTCTCCTCCACTTCCAACTATGTGGTTGTGCTCAACGACAACAGGACTGTGGCTGGAATCATAACCAGGACCAGTACGGCGAAGGCCATGGGAGAAGCGCTCTGGGGGGACTTGTCGGCATGAGAATGATAGCCTTTTTTTCCAAGAACACAGAAGCGATGCTGGCCAGCATCGGCCGACACATCGCCTTGGTCCTCATTGCAGTGGGCCTGGGAATGGCAATCGCCATACCTTTGGGAGTCCTGCTTACCAGGCACAAGAGAGCTGCCAAGCCGGTCCTCGCCCTTGCAGGAACCGTACAGACAATCCCAGGTCTGGTCATGTTGGGATTCGCCCTGATATTCATGGGAATCGGAACCCTGCCGGCTTTGGCGGTACTGACCATCTACTCGATACTGCCCATCCTCAGGAATACCTACACCGGCATCACTGAAGTACAACCTGCCTACAAGGATGCAGCAAAGGGAATCGGCATGACCAAGAGCCAAGTGCTCTTCAAGGTGGAGCTTCCCCTCGCCCTCCCTGCAATTGTCAGCGGAATCCGCATCTCGGCGGTCTATATCGTCAGCTGGGCAACCTTGGCCGGCATGATAGGGGCAGGAGGCTTGGGAGACTGGATCTGGACTGGTCTGGCCACCTACAACACCGACTACATCCTTGCCGGTGCCATACCCTCTGCAATCCTGGCTTTTGCATTCAGCGCCTTCATCGGTTTCTTGCAAAAGCTTCTCACCCCGCGCGGGCTCAGGAGGAACGCATGAATGAACTTATGAACGCAATCGCAGAACATATAACCATAGTAGCTATAGCGATGGTCTTTGCATCGGTCATCGGCATCGCCTTGGGGGTCCTCTCCTATTGGAAACGAAAACTGGGGAGCTTCATCATCGGCCTTGCCGAGATCATCCAGACCATCCCATCACTGGCCTTATTGGCCCTGTTGATGATCGTCTTTGGACTGGGGGACCTTACCATGATAGTGGCACTCGTGCTGTATGCACTGCTTCCCATCATTCGTAATACCCATACGTCCCTGACGGAGCTGCCTCCCCACATCATCGATGCCGCACGCGGCATGGGCATGAGCAGGACGCAACGGTTGGTGAGGGTGGAAATCCCCCTCTCCATACCCATGATCTTCGGCGGCCTGAAGGTGGCTTTGGTCAACTCACTCTCCATCGCCGTGATGGGTGTTCTCATCGGCAGCGGCGGCTTGGGGTACATCATCTACCGGGGAATCCAGCAACGGAATATGGACAGGATTCTGCTCGGAGCAATTCCGGTTGTCGTCATAGCCCTCATTATCGATTGGGGCATGGGAAAAGCTGAAAAACGACTACTAAAACACGCACGGTAAGGAGTATTGAGACATATGCATGCAAAAAGAACCAAAATTATGAGTGTACTGACGCTGGCTTTGGCCGCAATCCTGGTTTTCACCGGCTGCGCCAAGAACGACAGCATAACCATTGGGTCAAAGGACTTTGGAGAGAACATCGTCATCGCCGAAATGCTTTCCCAGCTGGTGGAAGCCCATACCGACCTCAAGGTGAACCGCAAGCTCAATCTGGGCGGCACGTTTGTCAACTTCAACGCGATCAAGAATGACCAGATCGACGTGTATCCGGAGTATACCGGCACCGGTCTGACCGCCCACCTGAAAATGGATGTGGTCAATGATCCCGACGAGTCCTATCGAATCGTCAGCGAGGAGTTTTTGAAGCAATGGGATATCGTATGGCTCGAGCCGTTTGGCCTGAACAATACCTACACCCTGGCTGTCACCCCTGAAGTGTATGAAACCTATGGGGTGGAAACCTACAGCGACCTGATTCCCTATGCCCCTGACCTGGTATTCGGTGCAGAACATGAATTCTTCGACCGACGGGACGGTTTCGACGGCTTGGTAGACCTCTACGGCTTCCAGTTCAAGGGAGAGCCGATGAAACTCAACGCCTCGCTCAAGTACCAGGCGATCGGACGCGGTGACATGGACGTCACCGATGCCTTCGCCACCGACGGCCCGATCAAGCAGTACAATCTGAAAATCCTCGAGGACGACCTGGGATTCTTCCCTCCCTACCATGCAGCACCGATTGTGCGCAAGGAGGTCCTGGACAAGCATCCTGAGTTGAAAAATGTCCTGAACATGCTCGGAGGCAGGCTTGACGATGAGACGATGACGGAGCTCAACTACCTTGTCGATGTGGAAGGGAAAGCCGTTGAGCAAGTTGCGTCCGAGTTCCTCAAATCACAGAACCTCGTATAATACGGAGATGTTTTTCCGTAGTATACCCCGGCAGGGGGCGTTGCCCTCTGTCCCTTTTCTTCTAGAGTAGGGCAATCCTGCCATCCACCAACGCATAGGAGGCATAGGTGATCCCCACCTGTTCAGCCAATGCGAAGGCCTTGTCCTGGCCGGCCCGGATTTCAGCCGGCTTATGGGCGTCGCTGTTGGTGACCACCTGTACCGGATATTCGCTTGCCAGCTCCCAGAATGGGAGAACCGGGTAGGCATAGCGTTCCCCGTCCGCTGTCTTCACCTTGCGCTTGCGCATGCCGTTGGCGTTGATCTCCAAGGCAACACCGGAACTTGCGGCACACTCGATGATCGCCTTCGAACAGGCCACGGCCTCTTCATCCCACGTATGATAATTGTAGGCAAAGACATCAGGGTGTGCGCCGAAGAGGAAGAGCCCCGACTGCAAGGCTTTGCAGTAGAGGTCGGTGTACAGGCCGAGGTCTTCCTTGGTCAGGGTGTTCCAAAACACCGAGTACTCTCGCCTGCTGTCAAAACTGAGATCATGAATGGCGCAAATCAGGTAATCGGTTTTCGTTTTCAACTCTTCGTAATATCCCTGGTATTGCTCAAGGTAGTCGCATTCGTACCCGGTAAGGATTGTGAGCAGGTTCTGCTGCTGTACCGCCTTTACATCCTGCTCGTAGAGAGCCATCTGCTCATAGGCCATCCGGGTTCTGGACCATCGGGAGTCGGGTACCGGACAGTGCTCGGTAAAGCCTAGCAATGCCAGACCCTGGTCTACAGCCGCTTGGGCATATTCGCTCACCTGTCCGCTGCCATGTCCGCAATAAAAGCTATGGGTATGGAGGTTAACCACCTCCTGGGAGTAGGTTTGTGTGTACATACTTCTTGAAGAGCCAGTATCGGTGATTCAGCTTGTTTATGCAACACTCACAAGCGATGCCGTTGAAGAAAAAAATGTATCAATTTTTGGTTTTGCCCGGCAAAGTGATTGACCTACTTTCAGAAATACCCAATTATGGGGCTGAATTCCAAGGAGATACCGATGCACTACACAACCAGTTCACAATCTTATCTTCTCCTTGCCACCCCAGCCTAGAAATATCCATTGGGCCTTGCCGGGCAAGGCTTCACATCTATCACCGATCCAGGGAATGGCGTATGTTGACCTGGACGGGCAGACATCACTATTGTACAGGAGGTTTAGCCATGAGCAAACCTACCACCAAGCACCTCATCCTCGCTTTTGCCCTGGTTGTCCTGGGCTCTCTTCTCTTCCTCGGTTGTTCCAAAGCAACTGAGAAAAATACCACCGGCAGTAAAAAACTGTATGTGTACAACTGGTCCTACTATACTCCCGACTCGGTCATTGAATCGTTTGAGAAAGAGTATGGTGTTGACGTGGTACTCGACTACTTCGCCTCCAACGAGGAGATGTTTGCCAAGCTCATGGCCAGCGGTGATGCAGGCTATGACGTAATTTTTCCTTCGGGTGACTATGTCTCGATCATGAAGAACCTGAACATGCTGGAGAAAATCGACACTTCCAAAATGCCCAACCTCCAGTACATCACAGACTTTGCCCTCTCAAAGGCCTATTATGACCCGAAGATGGAGTACTCGGTCCCCTACTATCTCGGAGCCAGCGGTATTGCAGTCAATACCAAAATGGTCAAGGAGTATGAGAAGACTTGGAATATCTTCGCAGATACACGCCTCAAGGGTCGCATGGTCATGATGGACGATATGCGCGAAGTCCTCGGTGATGCCTTGGCATACCTGGGTTACTCGGTCAACACAACCAACCCCGCCGAACTTGAAGAAGCAAGAAAGCTTGTCAATGACGCGTGGAAGCCGAATCTCGTCAAATTCGATGCCGAGGGATTTGCCAAGGCCTTTGCCTCCGGCGAGTATTGGGTTTCCCACGGCTATGCCGAAGCAATTTTCGAAGAGCTGCCTGAAAGCGAGTGGGCGGACGTCGATTTCTTCCTCCCCGCCGACGGCGGGCCGATGTACTTCGACTCGATGTGCATTCCCAAGGGAGCAAGGAACTACGACCTTGCCCTTGAGTTCATCAACTACATCCACAAGCCGGAGAACTACGCCCAATTCCTCGACCGGTTCCACTTCCCTGCATCAGTCAATACCGAGGCTGAGAAGTATCGGACCACCACTCCGTTCTACACCGTCGAGATGCTTGAGAACTATGAGCTGAAAGACGACCTCGGACCGAATCTTGAGATGTATAACAAGGCATGGGAGACGATCCGTTACGTCAATTGACCTGAACTTGCGTTAGGGAGTACAGTCATGGGTATGCGGAGGTCTGAATGCAAAGCTTTACCCATGACACCTATCTCTCCCCCTTCAGCTGGCGCTACGGCAGTCAGCAGATGCGAACCGTTTTCAGTGAGGAGCACAAGCGCAAATTACTGAGGAGAATCTGGGTGGCCTTGGCCAAGGCTCAGGCTCAAGCGAACTTGGTGTCGGCAGAGCAGCTTGATGAGCTGGTCGCCAATCAGGACACTATCGACATTGAACGCGCAACTGAGATAGAAGCTGAAATCGGTCATGACCTGATGGCTGAAATCAAGACCTATGCTGAGCAGTGCCCCAAAGGGGGGGCTGTCATCCATCTCGGGGCCACCAGCATGGACATCCTGGATAATATGGATGCCATGCGTCTCAAGGAGGCTCTGAACCTGGTCATCATCCAGGTCAAGGCGCTGCTTGCAGTATTCATCACCCGCATGGAGGCCTATGCAGATCAACCCTGCATGGCCTTCACTCATATCCAGCCCGCAGAACCCACAACCGTTGGGTATCGGCTTGCCCAGACGGCGCAGGACCTCAATGAGGATCTTCAGGACCTGATTCGCGTCCATGCCTCGATCCGGGGCAAGGGCATGAAGGGGGCGGTGGGTACCAGTGCAAGCTATACCGAATTGCTCCGGGGTACCGGCATCACTGCCTCACAGCTTGAGGCGATGGTGATGAAGGACCTGGGGCTTGAGGCCTACACTGCTGCAACCCAGGTGTACACCCGCAAGCAGGACCTCAGGATCGGACAAGCCCTCTCTTCCCTCTGTGCTACGCTGTATAAGTTCTTCATAGACTTCAGACTGCTGCAAAGCCCTCCAATCGGAGAATGGAGCGAACCTTTCGGGTCCAAGCAGGTAGGCTCGTCGGCCATGCCGTTCAAGCGCAACCCGATCAACAGCGAGAAAATCGACAGCCTCTGTCGTTTTGTCGAAGCCCAGGAGAGCGTACTGTGGCAGAATGCCGCATCCACCCTGCTCGAACGGACCCTTGACGACAGTGCCAACCGCCGCCTCGTGCTGCCCGAACTCTTCTTGTCGGTTGATGAGATTCTCAGCACCGCAATCAAGGTGGTGCACGGCATGCAGGTGCATCGTGCAGGCATTGAACGCAATCTCGCCTCCTACGGCATTTTCGCTGCAAGCGAGCGGCTTCTCATGGAGCTCGGAAAGAACGGTGCGAACCGGCAGGAGATGCATGAGTTGATCCGTGAACACAGTCTGTGCGCTTGGGCCGAGGTGCAGGCCGGCAAGCCGAACACCCTCAAGCAGATGCTCTGTGAGGACGCAACAATTCGTGCCTACCTTCAAAAGGAAGCCATCGAAGCCCTGCTCGATGCCAACCAGTACATCGGTGACAGCCCGGAGCGCACCCGCAAGGTGATCGAGGAGATCAGGGACGTGCTCAGCCGATGACGATCAGGCCTGCAAAAATCAGGTAGTAGAGCGCCATTCGTACATAGCGGATCGTGATGGAGAGCAGGACAAGGTGGACTTTGAGCTCCACGATGCCTGCCACCGTACAGATGGTGGAGAACGGCAAGGGTGTCAAGCCGCTGATGACAATCGCCCAGATTCCGTACTTGGTGATCAGCTGCTCGGTATGCGTGCCCGACTGCCTGAGCACCCACCGCCGAAAGAGGGGTATGAGACCCACCAGGCGGCCGAACAGATAGGCTGAGAAGGCCCCGGCCACCGAGGCCGTTCCCATCACAACAATCGCCAGAAGCGGATGCCAATCCATGACAAAAGGCCACATCAGGTCAACCGACAAAGGCAGCACGAAGAGATCGACGATGTAGACGTACAGAGCCACCCCAGGCACCCCGAAATCGGTGATGAACCGCTGTACCACCGCGTTCTTGTCCCACCCAAGTCGTTGATAGAACTGAAAGCCGATGTAGTAGAGCAAAAAAATGAAGAGCATGAGAACCAAGGTGCGCTTGAGCAGCTTCCTGGTATCGAGAGCCCCATCACTTTTGAGGTAGGTCTCTTTGGCAAAGAGTGCTTTCACTCGTTCTTGGAATGTCATTGCATCAGATCCTTGCATGTAGAAAAAAAGACAGCACTGTCGGCCTTTGCAGACCCTTGGAAGAGCGGGGCTTTGCCTCCTCCCTTTCCTTCTATGGCTGAAAGCAAGGTGCTTTTTCTTGTATTGAAGTCAAACAGAGTTGAAGCTTTGCCTTGAACGCCAACCAGCCAAAGCAGTCTTCCATCGACCATCTTGGCTGCAAAAAGCAGCAAATCCTCATGCTCAGGGAAGGCTTGGGCGACATCCTTCATATCAATGTCTTGCGGGACGTTCCAATAGACCACCGGTATCGATGCAACCAGGGGGGCATGAGCAACCAATGAGGAGAGCTGGAGGGATGCTATGGCCTGCTGGGCCCTTCTCAGCTCACTTTTTGTCTGAGCGGCCTGAGCGACTGAGGCTTTCGCCACCTCGACCAGATCCTCCAGCGGGGCGGAGAAGAGCACACCCAGCTCGGTGACGGCATCTTGTGCTTTTCGGATCTGCTGACGTGCCATTTGCCCTACGGTGAAGATGAGGCGGATGTGTCCGCGGATTTTTTCCTGCCCTGAGTAGTGAAACAACTCGATCTCACTGGTGTTGGCAACGTGGAGGCCTCCGCAGGCAACCGTGTCGACATCTTCGACGACAACCAGGCGCACTCCGTCCCCCTCCACCTTGATCGACCTTCTCAGCCCGAGGCTCTGTGCCGAGGTCCGGGTATGTACTTCATAGTGCACCGGATGATTGCCGCGGATCACGGCATTCACCAAATCCTCAAGCTCGAAACAGATTTCCTGGTCGACTGATGCAGCATCGGTTTCGATGGTGAGGATGCGCTCACCCTGATGGACGCTCACTGTCTGGATGCCGAACCGGGTGAAGAGAAGGCCGCTGGCCACATGCTGGGCTGTGTGCATCTGCATGAAATGGAAGCGATGCTGCCAATCCAGTTCGATATTCACCTGCTGGCCGATATGAAACACCTGCTGCTTGACGTGGTGATGGATGGTGTGGTCATCGTCCTTGGTCGTGTTCAATAGTTGAACACCTGAAATTGTGCCGATATCACCACTCTGCCCGCCCCCCTCGGGGTAGCAGATGGTTGCATCCAGAATCAGATTTCCATCGATGATGTCGACAATGGTTGCTGTATGAGTTTTTTGATAAGGCTGTTCGTAATAAAGAGGATATGAATGCATGTACTTCCTTCCAAATCAGTGTTGCATGGTCAAGTAATCATCCACCGGCAGGGCGGTATCGGCCACCGGCAGATGGAAATGGTATTTGATTGCGATCAAGCGGATGATGAACACCGTGCTGCTTGCCATCAGGAATTTTGCGAACATTCCCAAACCTGTCATTTCCAGAAGCAGGTAGACGATGCCTCCGATCAATGAAGCGGTGGCGTAGAAGTCGCTTGTCAGGACGGTGGGGACCGAGCGGCTCATGATGTCCCTGACCACACCACCGCCAACAGCCGAGAAGACACCACAAAGCACCTGCCCAACCGGACCTATGCCGTACATGGCTCCTTTGGCCACGCCCAAGGCGGTGAATACACCCAACCCCAGAGAGTCGGCAAAGAGGATGACTCTCCACTTGCCAACAAATTTCGGGGCGAGAAAGAACACTGCAAGCCCCGTCCCTACACACGTAAGAATATAGGCGCTGTTGGTCAAGGCGGCAACCGGGGTTGCCCCGATCAGCATATCCCGAAACATTCCGCCTCCGCAGCCGACGGTGCAGGCAAACACCACCACGCCCAGGATGTCGAGCTTGCAGCGCACCCCTTTGACGGCTCCGGTGACGGCGAAGATGAAAGTTCCGAACAGGTCGAAAATATAGATGATGCCCAGTTCCAGTTCCATGGCTCGAGACTATCACCAAACCAAGACTTGTCCAAGACAGCGAACTGCACTATCTTTAGAAAAGTAATGAGGAGTGATGTATGGCAATCATAAAATCTGCATGGGAACTTGCACTGGAAAAGGCTGAGAATCTCCAAGTGGACCCGGTTAAAATCAAGCGGGACCTCAAGGTCAAGGAAGGCAGGCAATTGGCCGGCACTTTCCTCAGCGATATAGATGCAACAAAGGAAAGTACCAAGAAACAGTATGACGCTGTTCCTGTTGAAGATAAGGAAGCATTCAAGGAGGGTATGGCACTCACCATGCTGTCCAATCTCGCACTTCCCAGGAGTGCTGCATTCAAGGAGAACTTTGCGAAGGTACTCGACCTGGGCATGATTCTCGGTGAGGGCAACGAGCAGCTTGAACAGTTGCTCGGGCAACTGGAAGGCTTTTTCAGCCAGTATCTGGAGAACCAGGAGGATCTGGTCGAGCGGTTGAAGCAACAGTATGCTCCTGCTCTGCAGCAGAAAGAGGCCCAGTTGAGAAAGCAGTATGGTCCCAACTTCACACTCAGGCCCGAACAGGACCCTGAGTTCATGAAGTTGTTGGACAAACAACTCTCCCAGCTTGACGACCAGTATACCAATATCCTGACCCAGGCAAAGCTTCAGATCAAAGAGTTGCTTGGCATCGACTGAGCAAGAGCGTCATCCAAATAGGAAGCCTGCCATTTCGGCAGGTTTTTTTATCATCACCCTCGAGAGGGAATCTTGGATACCAAGCAGGTGATATTGTCACAAGATTACTGTTGACAGACGTAGATTCTATGATACGATTATCTATAGTGGTTCTACTATGGAACCAATTTTTCTTGTTTTGTTCAAATTATGACAATATATTCACAATAACTGGTTCTTTTTATGACCATCCAGTTTTCTTATGTTCACCACCCCTAGTAAGGGAGTAAAGCCAAAGGAGGCCTCTATGAGAAACAAGTTGCGTCTGTGTTCGGTGATTGCCATGCTGGCGATCATGACGTTCGCTTTTGCTGGTGGAGCAGCAGAGAAGCAAGAAACCAAACTTCGCTTCATCGACGTATCCCCCAGTCCGACCCGCCAAGAGTATTTCACCAATACATTCGAGAAATTCAAGCAGGAGACCGGAATTTCCGTAGTGTATGAAAGTGTGCCCTGGGACGATGCAGCCAACAAGCTTACCGTTCTCGGTGCTTCAAACCAGCTGCCGGATGTCATGACCACCTGGGCAGGTTGGCTTGGGCAATTCACAGAAGCCGGATGGGTCGTCCCCTTGTCCGATTATATCGGATCCACCAAGGACGAATATGCCTCAACTGTCACCGAGCTTGTGTGGAAAGCGGAGCAGGAGCTGTACGGCAATATCTATACCATCCCCGATGGGATGATGGTCAAGGGCGTCTTCGTTCGCAAGGATTGGGCCAAAGAGGTTGGTCTCGATCTTGATATGAAGAAGGGTTGGACCTATGCAGAGTACTTCGATGCTGTCTACAAACTTACCGATCCCTCGAAGAACCGGTATGGCACCTCGTTCCGCGGTTCACGCGGGGCTTTCGATCCCTTGTTTGTCTACCTCGAGAGCCTCAATGGTGGTTCGGCCTATGCAGCGGACGGTTCATCGTTGATGAAGAACCAGGAAGCCGTTGATGCGTACAAGAAGTGGATGGGGCTCTATCTCGACGGTTGTGCACCGAAGGATGCAATCAACTGGGGCTTTGTCGAGATGGTGGACAACTTCTGCGGCGGACTTACCGGTACGCTCATCAATGATAGTGAAGTCACTGCAACCGCCCTTGCCAATATGAAGGATGAGCAGTGGATGGTTATGCCGATGCCGAGAAGCGACAAGGATGGGAAGATTTATAATACAGTCAACTCCCCCTACGCCTACTCCATCTCTTCTTCCTCGAAGAACAAGGATGCAGCTTGGAAGCTCATCGAGTTCCTTACCAGACCCGACAACAACATCGAGTACTGCAAGCTCACAGGCTTGATTCCCATCAAGACCGCTGTCGGTGACGACCCGTTCTATGGCCCCAACGGCCCGTATGCAGCCTTTGTGCAGCAGCTCAACGATCCAGCCATGGTGGTTCCTGTAGCTTTCGGTCCGTTCAATTACACAGATATGCACCAAGGCATGATGCATGAAGAGATGCAGAAGTACCTGTTGGGCAGACAGGATGCACAGACTTCCTTGTTCAATGTTGTCAATGAACTGGAGAAGCGCATGAAAGCGTATCTTGCCGAGAATCCCGGATCTGCAGTCGAGCAGCCCAAGGGTTTGCTGTAAGCAGGAGTAAGAAGAGGGTACTGCAGGGTTTCCTGCAGTACCGTCGCTTGATGGATAAAGGATGAAGACTATGGGGATCTTGGCACTCTACATAATCGGGGTTGCAGCGGCATGCGCCCTTGGTATGATGTTCATACGAAGGCATACCAAAGGTCGCCCGACGACCTACAGCAATCTTTCAGCACGCCGCAAGGCAGAGCCGTATCTTTTTCTTCTGCCCACCATGCTGTTGTTGCTTCTGATGTTTGGCTATCCATTGATCAACAGCTTCATTATGGCCTTTCAGAACTATAAGCTCACTGCCCCGTCGAAAATCCGCTTCAATGGGTTGGAAAACTTTCAGAAGCTGTTTTCTGAGACGGATATCTGGCTCATCATCAAGAACTCATTCATCTATGTTGTGGTCTCAGTTTCAGGCCAATTCTTGTTGGGAATGACATTGGCGATGGCTTTGAACAAACAATTTCCTTTCAGGGGACTCTACCAGGCGTTGGTCTTCCTTCCCTGGTCATTCTCAGCCTTCGTCATCGGTCTGATGCACCGATGGTCCTTCAACGGCGAATACGGCGTGGTCAACGACCTCTTGATGAAATTACACCTCATCGGCAGCAAGATTGCCTGGCTCGGAACTCCCGGCTTCTCTCTGGCCGTCGTCATCATGGCAATGATTTGGATGGGTATCCCCTTCTTTGCAATCATGATTCTTGCCGCCTTGCAGTCAATCCCAGCCGATGTGTATGAAGCTTCCTACATAGACGGTTGCGGACCGATCAGAAGATTCACCAAGATTACCCTCCCCTACATCAAACCTACCGTAATCATAACGATTCTGCTGCGTACCATTTGGATCTTTAATTCATTCGACCTGATCGTGGTCATTACCAACGGAGGGCCGGCCAATTATTCACAAACCCTTCCCTCTTATATGTATACCAAGGCATTCGCCAGCTACGATTTCGGTCTGGCTTCTGCATTGGGTGTACTGCTGATGACGGTCCTCATCCTCTATGTGACACTCTTCCTCAAGGCGACCAACTACAACAAAGCGGGGAACTTCTCATGAAACCATATACCTTGCAACGCCACTTGGGCAATTTCGGGAGAACGGTCATCCTTCTGGTATTCCTTCTGCTGGTCATCCTGCCGATCTACTGGATGTTCATCACCTCGTTCAAAACCAATGCAGAGATTATCAATGCACAACAAATCACTTACTTTCCCCGTGAAATCACCACCGAAAACTACGTTCAGCTCTTCAAACTCTATGATTACAAGGGCATGCTCACGAACAGCCTTGTCGTCTCTGTCTCAACAGGATTGTGCATCACGCTGCTCTCAATTCTAGGAGGATACGGTCTTGCCCGGTACACCTTCAAGGGAAAGGATGCAATGCTCCTGTTCTTCCTGGTTACCCAGATGATACCCGGTATTCTCGTAATAATTCCGTTGTATGTTATTTTCGCGAAGTTGGGAATGATCAATACCAGACTCAGCTTGTTCTTCTTCTACCTGATCACCAACCTGCCGTTCTGCGTCATCACGATGCGAAGTTTTTTTGAACGGATACCGTATACGCTTGAAGAAGCTGCCTATGTCGATGGCTGTTCCAAATTGACCACCTTGGTCCGCATCGTTCTGCCGGTCATGTTTCCTGGAATTGTCGCTGTGTTTGTTTTTGCCTTCATCGGTGCTTGGAACGAACTCATTGCAGGCACGATATTCATAAACACTGCAGATTTATGGACAATCCCTGTAGGTTTGAAGTCACTTATCGGCAAATATGACGTAAAATGGGGAGTATTAATGGCCGGTGGAGTATGTGCTCTTCTTCCTACAGCAATCATGTTTGCATTCATGCAGAAGTTTGTCGTTGAAGGCCTTACCGCTGGAGCAGTCAAGGAGTAAGGACATGAGTATGATGGAACCAATACAACCCATTGCAAAGGATCTGCTGCATGAGAAGGTCTCTGATGCGATCATCAGCTATATCTACCGAAACGGTCTGAAGATCGGCGACAAGCTGCCCGGTGAGCGCCAGCTTGCCCAGGAATTGATGGTAGGACGCAATTCAGTACGCCTCGGACTTTGCCAGCTCGAGGAGGCAGGCATCATTGAACGGCTGGTAGGCAAGGGCGCTTTTGTCAGACGCGAGGTCAATGCCGATTCCATCCAACTCAGGCTGGCAAGGGTAAACTATCAGGATTTATTGGAGATCAAGATATCGGTTGAGCGACTGGCAATCCAGAGAGCGGTTGAAAGGGCGAGTGACCAGCAGATTGCTCATCTGAAGGGAATTGCCCAACAGCTCTGCGCCATGGCGGACGAAGGCAGATTTTCAGTCCAGTTGGACCGGGAGTTCCATATCGCTCTGCTTGAGTGCGGGGGAAGCTCGACACTTACCCAACTGGTGCTCTCCCTTATCGATTCACTGAACAGTTTTACAAAAATCTTGGGCAATGTTTCGGACATCTGGGTGAAAACCATCCCGTTCCATATGGATATTGTCAAGGCTTTGGAACAAAGACAAACAAGCTATGCAGTTGCTGCACATGAATATATCTACCGCTACGATCTGGAAGTACTCAACGATCTTGCGGAAAAAGAAATACAGTAAAAAGAGAGGCGCATAGGTATGGAACCATCAGCGTTGTGGTGGATGGACGGGAAATTCGGCATGTTCATCCACTGGGGTCTGTATTCACTGCTTGCAGGTGAATACCAAGGAACCAGTACAGACAATATTGCAGAGTGGATCATGCACGATTTGTCCATCAGTGCTGAAGAGTATCGAAAGTTGGCCCGCCAGTTTGAGGGTAAAAACTTCAATGCAGAGTTCATAGCCTCCTTGGCCCAGGAGGCTGGCATGAAGTACCTGGTGTTTACCAGCAAGCACCATGATGGCTTCTCCCTCTTCGACTCTCGTGCAACCCAGTATAATTCCAAAAGAGCGACACCGAGCAACCGTGATTTCGTACGTGAACTACGCGAAGCCTGCGACCGGCATAATCTGGTCTTCGGGCTCTACTATTCGCAAGCCCAGGACTGGGACGATGAGGATGCATGCGAGGACGGCATCGGTCCTGATGGGAAGGATTTTGAGAAATATTTCAGAAACAAGTGCATCCCTCAGCTTACCGAACTATTGACAAACTATGGTCCAATCGGCCTTATCTGGCTCGATACTCCGATGTATATGACCAAGGAACAATCACAAGAGCTCAGGGACCTCATCAAGGGCCTGCAACCTAGTTGCCTGATCAATGGGAGAATCGGCAATGGCCTTGGCGATTACATGACCACCGGGGATAATTTCATCCCGTTGTTGCCTTATCCTGCTTCCTTTGAAGTCCCGGCAACCATCAACAACAGCTGGGGATACAACAAGAACGACCATGCATGGAAGAGTCCCAAGCAGATTATCCGCTCGTTGGTTAAAATCGTCAGCAGAGGGGGTAACTACCTGCTCAACATCGGACCGACCGGAACCGGTGAAGTCCCACAGCCGAGCGTTGACGTACTGAAGGCTGTAGGCTCATTCATGACCAAGAACGGTGAGAGTATCTATGGCACCAAGCGGATGCCGATGTATCCCTACGACATTGATTGGGGATATTTCACAGCCAAACCCGGAAAGTTGTACATCCACATTTTCGAGGAGATGGGGCGGGCATATTTGTTGAATATTGCCAATAAGCCGCTGGTCTGCTACCGGCTGTGGGACAGGCTACCGCTTACACTGAAGGAGCGGGTCACCTGCGAGGGCGACAGCAGCTGGCTCATCACCCTCCCCGAACGTGAAAAAGATGAGTTCGACCAGGTCATCTGTGTTGAAGTCGAAGGCGATGAAATTGTATTTGAACCCATTCGGGGTTGAAGGAAGCATCCATGTACCGAATTGCAGATATTGTGACTGATGATACGTATGATTTTCTCCAGATCGAACGTCCGGTGGCGGCTCCGCTGTATCAGACATCGTTGTTTACCTTTCCTACCGTAGAGGCGT
Organism: Sphaerochaeta sp. UBA5836; assembly: GCF_002432845.1. Classification (NCBI taxonomy): domain Bacteria; kingdom Pseudomonadati; phylum Spirochaetota; class Spirochaetia; order Spirochaetales; family Sphaerochaetaceae; genus Sphaerochaeta; species Sphaerochaeta sp. UBA5836. The sequence continues at coordinate 3,539 of NZ_DJGW01000089.1, read as the reverse complement.
TGCGAAAAGCCCTGTCTGATGAGCTTTCCACTCATCTGTACTCCCGTGGGAACAATCCCACCGTCGAGTTGGTTGAACAGCGCATCGCAGCCCTGGAGGGAGGCGAGCGGGCAAAGCTCTTCTCCGCAGGCGTTGCGGCGATCGCCTCAAGCATTCTCTCCTGTGTTGGACAAGGCGATCATATCGTATGCAGCAGTGATGCCTACACATGGGCGAAGTACATCAGCAACACCTATCTCAAACGCTTCGGGGTGACCACAACGTTTGTGGATGCAACCAAGCTGGATGAAGTTGAGAAAGCAATCCAGCCCAATACAAAGGTGTTGTATTTGGAAAGTCCTGGAACCCTTTATTTGAGAGTGCAGAATCTTCCTGCCCTCGCAAAGATTGCAAAGCAGAACGGCATTACCACCATTGTAGACAACACGTGGGCGACACCGCTGTATCAGAATCCATTGGCCATGGGCATCGACTTGGTTGTGCACTCAGCATCCAAGTATCTGGGAGGGCACAGCGATATCATCGGAGGAGTCTTAATCGGCAGCAATGCATTGGTTGAGCAAATTGTCAGAACTGAGTTTTTGCCGATCGGTCATGTCCCAGATCCCTTCCAAGCATGGTTGATCCAACGAGGGATGCGCACCCTGCATGTACGGCTTCCCTACCACTATCAGAGCGCCCTGAAGGTGTGTGATTACCTGTATGACCACCCTGCTGTCCAACAGGTGTTTTATCCGATGCACCCCAAGAGTCCCGACTACCAGCTCGCCTCCTCCCAAATGAAGGGAGGCTCAGGATTGTTGTCGCTGAAACTGAAGTCCAAAGACAGGTCAAGAATTGAAGAGGCTGTAAACTCATTGACGGCCTTTCGTATCGGCGTAAGTTGGGGCGGGTACGAGAGTCTGGTATTCCCTCCCCTTGCAACCAAAGACGGGGATCCGTCGGTTCTCAGGCTGCACATCGGTCTGGAGGACCCTCAGACACTGATTGAGGACCTTGATCAAGCGTTCTCGCATTTGTAGGAGCCGGCGTTGATGTTCTCAGATGCCAGACCCTACGTCCGTTGGTGGTGGTTCTCAGGTCCGTTGGAGATCCGGGCCATTGATGAACAGCTCGATTGGATCGCCTCCCATGGTTTTGGTGGAGTCGAAATCGCCTGGGTGTATCCACGCAAGGATTGCAAAGCCGAAGAAGGTCCCCGTTTTCTTGATGAGCAGTTCCAGTACTATGTGGAATATACCATCAGGGGATGCAAAAAGCGCAATCTCGGGTGCGACCTCACCTTTGGTACCTTGTGGCCGTTCTCGGGAACTTTCATCCCGGAGCAGTATGGAACCAAGACCCTGACGGGGGAACAACCCCAGACTGTCGACCGTTCATGGGAGGCCCGGTATGCATCAGGGCCGGCACGAGTGCTCGACCATCTCGATGAGAAGGCCTTGACTTGGTATGCTTCCCATCTTCTTGAGCATGGATTCGAGAAATTTTGCACAATTGCGCCCCTCTCCCTCTTTTGCGACTCATGGGAGGTGGAAACACACAACCTTGGATTCAACGGATTTGCCGAAGCGTTCCTGGCAAAATTCGGCTACTCCTACGATCCGAAAAACAACAGCAGGGACCAACGCTTTGATTACCGCTGTCTGATCTCGCAGCGGGTGTTGACTGATTTCTACCAACCGTTCAGCACCATCTGTCACCAGGTGGGCGCAACTAGTCGTGTCCAGTGCCATGGCGCACCTACCGATATGCTTGCCGCCTACGCCCTTGTTGATATCCCTGAATCAGAAACGCTGCTGTTCGATCCCGATTTTTCCTTGCTTGCGGCCTCTGCGGCTGCAATGGAACACAAAAGACTGGTGTCGAGCGAGACTTTTTCCTGCATCTATGGCTGGGTTCCCAATCCTGCAACTCCGCCCGGCTTGAAAGCAGAAAAAATCGACGACCTTCGCTGTGTTGCCGATGCGCAGTTCGCCTGGGGGGTCAACCGTATCGTATGGCACGGCAAGCCCTATGAAACACTCGACAACCCCAACGAGTTCTATGCCACCGTGCATGTGGGGCCGAACAGTGCGCTTCAGCCGTACCTGCTGCCTTTCAATGCATACCTGGCAACCTTGAGTGAATTCCTTTCCAAAGGGGAGGCAGAATCAAGACTTTCCATACTGCTTCCATTGGAAGACCAATGGATGCAAGATGAACTGCCACAACAGAAGCAGAAACCCAGCAGCAGGTTTTACTGGGAGCTTCAGGAATTGAAAATTCCCGATGAGTTGCTTGTGTACCGGCCGCTTTGGTTCTCGCCTCTGTGGCTCAAGGACCTTGTCTTTGCACAAGGCCTTCTGCGATACAAGCATCGAACCATCGACGCATTGCTTTGTCAGAATGAATGGTTGACCTTCGATTCACTCAAGCATTTGCTTGAACTGAAGAATCTTGGTGCACCCATATATTTCACTACCATTCCAATGCAGCCCGGGACAAACAAGCATCCACAGTATGAAAGCCTCACTGCAACCATTCGCAGAGAGTTCCCCACCCATCTCAAACCCTTGCTTAAGAGTTCACAGCCGCTTGATTTCTGGTGCAGAAGACAGGATGACCGATATTTCCTCTTCATTTCCCACCCAGGCATGCGCAAGCTGCGCTATCCCCTTCTCTACGATTACGCCTCAACTCTCAAACCGATTGTCGTTGAGGCTGTATTCTCAACCCAACAGAACGCTTATGCACTCAACCTCGAATTTCCCCGTTGCGGATCCTTGGCATTCGAAATAGACGACATGCACATGCAGGTTAGGTCCATCCCTCTCCCTTCCTCTTTTCAATAGCGCCCATACAGTGAATAAGATTCCCCGGCGATGGTAGAAGTTCATATCACTTCTTCCACCGCCCTCCTGTCAGAAGCGGACCTGCTCTTCGTTCATGTCTTTTGTCACAGCTGGAGGTATGCCATAGGCTCCATCTCCCTCATATCCTCATATGCCTTCAAATTCCTTGGTTTTCTCTCTGTCACAAGTGACGAAACCCGGTTGCTAAACCGGTTATCACTTGTGATATGTGAGATGTTATTGGTAGATGTTAGAAGCCACTTCTTCGCACATATGACATTTTCTATCTTCTTTTATTATAACAAATTATATGTTTTACTATATTGACTTCTTCTCACATCTCACGTATCATTCAAGTACAAGGACGATAAAAAGGAGAGAGCAGATGAAGAAGTTAGCAACCATTACACTTACCATCATCCTGATGGCCCTGCTTTCTTCCTCTCTCTTCGCCGCAGGCATAAACGAAACCGCAGTCTTGAGACTGACCGCATACGTTCCTGAGAGGACCACCTTCAGTGCCGACGAGTTCGGCTTTCAGGTGGCTTCCAACGCCCACAACTTCACCTACTCGGTGTTCGAGCAGGGAATGGACAGGACCTTGTTCGTGGTTGCCAACTGATTTGCTCACAGAAAGCGCGTCCGGACAGACAAGCTTGCATATAGTTAGAAGCCAGTGTTGCGGGAAACATCACTGGCTTCTCTTTT